>NZ_DEQF01000054.1:0-41151 GCF_002360305.1 Streptococcus sp. UBA3373
GCCCATTGTTGTGGAATGCTCAATTCATTTCCAGAATCACATGAAGCAAAACCGCATTGGTGTGAGAGGTAAAGGCGGTCTTTTGGCAAGATTTGGCTAGCTTCTTCAAGCATTTTAAGCGCACGTTCTTCATCGTCAAGATCAGTTGTTTTACTTGAAAGAAGTCCAAGAACGACTTCAGCATCTGAGTCTTTCAAGCTTTCAAGAGCTTTAAGGTCACCAGCCACTTCGCTATCCCATTCAAGGAAGAAACGGTCATAGTGTTGATCTTTCAAGAATTTTGTTGCGATAGCTTCGTAAGTACCACCAGCAGCAGAACGACTTTCGTAGTTACCACGGCAGTTGTGAGTCCAAACTTGCAAACCAAGCTCATGACCGTAGTCCGCAACATCGTTATTTACTGCGATGAATTCATCAGCAAGATTGGCAAGAGCGCTGTTTCCTTGAGCAAAGAAACCAGCTGGGTTTGTTTCATCGAAAAGTTCCCAGAGGCAGTCGTCAAATTGAATGATTTCTCCGCCAGCTGCTTTGTATTCTTTCAAGAATTCTTTATAGGCATTTGTAAGACCAACTTTTAGTTCTTCTTTAGTTTTGTAAACTTGGTCTTCGCCAACTAATTGATTAAAGACTGTGAATTCTGTGTAGGCGTGAGCAGGTCCCCAGATTGTTAGTTTTGTGTCAGTTTCACCAGCTTCTTCTTTAAGAAGTTTGTAAATATCTAGAAAGTGGTGATTTTTGCCAGAAAGTGGTTCTGTGATACGGATACCAATATCCTTACGTGTTTCAAAATGACCGCCATCATGGTCTTGGAAAGTGTATCCGTGGTCAGCGATGTAACGTTCAATACCTTTTAAGCCCCAAACGAAATCAAGGTGCCACATAGATTTTGAGTATTCGCCGTCAGTTAGGACATCGATACCTGCTGCTTTTTCTTCAGCGATAACTTTTCTGATATCAGCTGTTTCTGTTTCTTTGTAGCCTTCGAATGCATCGTAGAAAGGATATTTGATATCATCACGATGCTCGATTGCGATTTTGTATTCGCGTAAATCTGCTGGTCGTAAAAGTGAACCAACTAGTTGAAATCTTGATTTAGTCATTTTCTATACCTCGTTTATTTTTTTGTGATTCCTATTTTAGCTGAGCTTTTCAGTTTTGAAAAATAGTTATTTATATGGGATAATGTATAGTTATAAACTATAACTGAAAAAATATGTTTTTCTATAAAAATGACAGAAAATTTGGTAAAATAATAAAAGACTGACAATTTTTATAGGAAATTTATGATGGATATTTGGGAGAAACTGTACGAAGCGGCAAAAAATGACTATAATCCACATTATGTGACGCCTTTTATTTATTCAAATCATGTTGTTGCAGCAATTGAAGCAGAAGATGGACAGATTTTCACAGGCTACTGTTTTGAAGCTACGTCTGGTGTATTTCATCTTTGTGCGGAACGAGCTGCATCATTTAATATGTTCCAGCAATCTGGTCAAACGACTATAAAGCGTATAATTGCCTTTCGTGATAAAGCGCCAAATGGTGGTGGTTCAGGTATGCCTTGTGGTGCCTGCCGTGAATTTTTGATGCAATTGTCACCTAAAAATAAAGATTTGGAATTTATGATTGACTATGACAAGCGTGAAACCATTACACTTGGTGAGTTGATGCCAAATTGGTGGGGAGAAGAGCGCATGGCAGCTGGTATTGAGGATTTAGATTAGTCACAAGTAAAGATAAACGAGGTAGAGGATGCGAGATAATCATTTACACACACATTTTTCATATGATTCAGAGACTCAGTTTGAAGATTATTTAACTCATTATGATGGTAATATTGTGACAACAGAGCACTATGATTTGTCAAATCCTTATACTAAGCAAGATAATGTGCCGGATTATGACGCTTATTCGCGTGAAATAGCTGAGCTTAATCGAAAATATGGCAATCGTATCAAAAAAGGAATTGAAATTGGCTATTATGAGCCACGTGAAGATGATATTATTGCTTATTTAGCAGATAAGAACTATGACTTAAAATTGTTATCGGTTCACCACAATGGCATCAATGATTATTTGGATGATGAAGTGGCTAGCATGGACAAGGATGTGGTCATTCAAGATTATTTGGATAGGCTTGAGCACGCGATTGGGCGCGTGGATGCGGATGTTTTAGCACATTTTGATTATGGCTTTCGAATTTTTGATATGACAGTCGAGGATTTAAAAGTTTATGAACCTCAATTAAAGCGTATCTTCCAAAAAATGATTGACCATGATTTAGCTTTTGAGTTAAATAGTAAATCCATGTATTTGTATCATAATGAGGACTTGTATCGTTATGCCTTGGGCTTGGTCAAGGAATTGGGCGGGCATAAGTATTCGATCGGCTCAGACGGGCATCGTTTGGAACATTTTCGCCTGTATTTTGATAAGATCCAACAGTTGCTAGAGGAATTTGGCATTAAGGAATGGGAAATTTTGTAAGTAAGACAAAAAAAGAACTACAAGCAGATGCTTGTAGTTCTTTTAAACTTGTCTGATTAGTGAGAGACACGTTTACGAGCGGCTTTTTTACGATTTTCTTCGATGAAAGCAGCTTTTTCTTCTTCTGGGTCAATGATATTTTTCTTGACAGCGTAAACAGCTCCAGCAACAGTTGCTGCAGTTGCTAAAACACCTGTCGCAATCCCTTTAGCAAAAGCAAATCTTTTAGCCATAATCTAATTCCTCCTTTTTTATAAGGACGGTAGTCACAACACATCACTGATTGCTAAAATCAAGTCGTTATTAGTAACTGACGATTGTTCCTTGTCCCGCCACCATATGTTATAATAATAGTAACTAAAATTAGTGTAGAATTCAAGTAAAAACGTTTCTTTTATCAGGATATGTGTTAGGACGGATGGATAAGTAAAAATGGGTTTAGATAAGGTAAAAATCATAGCAGTTGTTGGTCCAACAGCAGTGGGAAAAACCGCTTTAGGGATTGAATTAGCAAAGCGATTTAACGGTGAAATCATTAGTGGGGATAGCCAGCAGGTGTATCGTCATTTGGATATTGGGACGGCTAAGGCGACTCTTGAGGAGCAGGCTGAGGCACCGCATCATCTCATTGATGTGCGTGAGGTGGATGAGGCTTATTCGGCCTATGATTTTGTCAAGGAAGCCAGTGCGGCGATTGAGGATATTACTAGCCGTGGCAAGTTGCCTATTATCGTTGGCGGGACGGGCTTGTATTTGCAAAGTCTGCTGGAAGGCTATCATCTAGGCGGTCAGGTCAATCAAGAGGAGGTGCTGGCTTATCGTCAGGAGCTGGAGCAGTTGGCGGATGCTGTTTTATTTGACAAAATAGCAGAGCAGGACATTGAGATTCCTGAGTTAAACCGCCGCCGTGCCATTCGTGCCTTGGAATTAGCGACATTTGGGCAAGATTTGGAAAACAAGGAAACTCCCTACGATGCTTTGTTGATTGGCTTAAACGATGACCGTCAGGTGCTTTACGAACGCATTAATCACCGTGTGGATGTCATGGTTGAAAAGGGGCTTTTGGATGAGGCAAAATGGCTTTATGACAATCACCGTGATGTGCAGGCGGCGCGTGCTATTGGTTACAAGGAACTTTTTCCTTACTTCGCAGGTCAAGCTTCGTTGGAGGAGAGCGTTGACAAACTCAAACAAAACACTCGCCGTTTCGCCAAACGACAATTAACGTGGTTCCGAAATCGCATGGCCGTTTCTTTTTACATGGTATCAGAAAGTGATGTTAAAAAGCAGATAAATAAGGCTGTTCAGGATTTTTTAGCAAACTAACTAGCCTAAGGGAAGTAGCACCTTCAAGGTGCTTTTTCTAATGCTTTTGCTGATAGCCTAACGGTGCTTTGTACCGTCATTTTTGATTTTATGATATAATGATATTTACGAGTTAATCAAGTAAAGGGGTGAGTACAAGATGATTGAAACAAGCAAGCACCAAGAACGAGTGATTTTGCTAGGAGTTGAGTTGCCTGACACAGAAAACTTTGAAATGTCAATGGAAGAATTGGCGTCACTCGCTGAAACAGCAGGTGCTGAGGTGGTCTCATCTTATCGTCAAAAACGTGAGAAATATGATAGCAAATCTTTGATTGGTTCAGGGAAATTAGCTGAAATCAAAGCGATTGTTGACGCTGATGAGATCGATACTGTGATTGTCAACGACCGCTTAACGCCACGTCAAAATGTTAATTTGGAAGCAGAACTTGGCGTTAAAGTTATTGACCGCATGCAGTTGATTCTAGATATTTTTGCCATGCGTGCCCGTAGTCACGAAGGTAAATTGCAAGTTCATCTGGCTCAACTCAAATACATGTTGCCACGTCTTGTTGGTCAGGGGGTTATGCTTAGCCGACAAGCAGGTGGAATTGGTAGTCGTGGACCTGGTGAAAGTCAGTTAGAGCTTAACCGTCGTTCGATTCGCAATCAAATTTCAGATATTGAACGTCAACTGAAAATCGTTGAGAAGAATCGTGAAACTGGTCGAGAAAAACGCACTGAGTCACAAGTCTTTAAAATTGGTTTGATTGGTTACACAAATGCTGGTAAATCAACGATTATGAACGTTTTGACAAATGATAAGCAGTACGAAGCCGATGAATTGTTTGCGACTTTGGATGCGACGACAAAGCAAATTTATTTGCAAAATCAATTTCAAGTGACTCTCACGGACACGGTTGGATTTATTCAAAATTTACCGACAGAATTGGTGGCAGCCTTTAAGTCAACCTTGGAAGAGAGCCGTCATGTTGATCTCTTGTTGCACGTGATTGACGCTAGCGACCCCAACCATGAAGAACATGAAAAAGTGGTCCTGGATTTGCTGAAAGACTTGGATATGCAGGACATTCCTCGCTTAGCCGTTTACAACAAAATGGACCGCGCTGAAAATTTGGTGGCTACGGCTTTTCCAAATGTTCGCCTATCTGCGCGTGATAAGGGTGCCAAATCTCTCTTGCGTCGTTTGATACTTAATGAAGTTCGTGACCTTTTTGAACCGTTTAGCATTCGGGTGCATCAAAGTCAGGCTTACAAACTGTATGACTTAAATAAAATTGCGCTGCTTGACCCTTATGAATGGACACAAGAATATCAATTGATCACGGGCTACATTGACCCTAAAAATAAATGGAGATTAGAAGAATTTTATGACTGATTATATCAATTTAGCCTTAACCTACGGCGGTTTTACGTCACTAGATAAGGTTTATTTGCAAAATACCTTGGAGCCATTGACAGATGCGCAAAAGTTGAATTTTATCACCCCACCGCCAAGTGTGATTAACGCTTATTTTGCAGAAATGTATCAAAAACAATCTCCAAAGGCAGCAACGGATTACTATTTTGATTTGTCAAAAGCCTTGCATTTGTTTAATAGCGAGCCTTCTTTTGACGAGCACAAGCCCTTTATTCGCTTGAATTTATCAGGAAAATCGTACGGATTTACTTACGAAAACGATCAAGAAATTGCACGAGTATTTTCTGAAAAGCAGGAGCCTGTATCGTTAGAAGTCTTATTTGAATTGGCACAGGTTTTCCCACAATACAAGGTCTATGTCACAGACAATCATATAAAAATGGCAGATATGACGTTTGATGAAGAGGTTCTTGAAGACCTCACGCCACAAGACAGTCTGCTCAGCCATGTTTCAAAGCTAAAAGGAAACGTGGTGAAACTAAAAAGTTTCAATCGCGATGAACTCGCAGAATTACTAACTGGCTACAAGGGGCAAGTTTATTACACCTTTGACCAGCGAGAATTTATCGCTTATGTAAAAGTACAGTAGGAAAGGACAAAACTTCGGTTTTATCGGTAACATATGGAATTACAATTTTTGGGAACAGGAGCAGGTCAGCCTTCAAAGTCACGCAATGTGTCGAGTTTGGTTTTGAAATTGCTCGATGAAATCAATGAGGTGTGGATGTTTGACTGCGGTGAGGGTACCCAGCGCCAGATTTTAGAAACAACCATTAAACCTCGCAAAGTTAAACGTATTTTTATCACGCATTTGCATGGGGATCATATTTTTGGTTTGCCTGGTTTCTTAGCGAGCCGTGCCTTTCAAGCTAACGAAGAACAAACAGACCTTGATGTTTATGGGCCAGTTGGCATTCGTTCTTACATTTTGAGTAGTTTGCGTTTGTCAGGTGCCCGCTTGCCTTACCGCATTCATTTTCATGAATTTGACGAAACCAATCTTGGAAAAATCATGGAAACGGATAAATTTGTGGTTTATGCGGAAAAATTGGACCACACGATTTTCTGTATTGGCTACCGTGTGATGCAAAAAGATTTGGAAGGAACCTTGGACGCTGAAGCCTTGAAGGCTGCTGGAGTACCGTTTGGACCGCTTTTTGGCAAGGTCAAGAGTGGGCAAGATGTTGTCTTGGAAGATGGTCGCAAGATTATTGCCAAGGATTACATTTCAGCACCTAAAAAAGGAAAAATCATCACCATTTTGGGTGACACGCGTAAAACAGATGCCAGCATTCGCCTTGGTTTGGGAGCAGATATTTTGGTACACGAATCAACCTACGGCACCAAAGACGAGCCTTTGGCACGCAAGCACGGACATTCAACTAATATGCAGGCAGCCCAAATTGCCAAAGCTGCTTCAGCTAAGAAATTGCTGTTGAACCATATCAGTGCGCGATTCTTGGGACGCGAGTGCCGTCAATTGGAAAAAGATGCGCAAACGATTTTTGAAAACACACATATGGTCAAGGATTTAGAAGAAGTTAGCCTATGAGAATCATCGCCATTACAGGAGCAAGCGGAGGTGTAGCGCAAGCCATCATCAATCAGCTACCGAGTGAGGATTATGTCATTGCCTTGGGGCGTGATAAGGCGACATTAGAAAGCCTTTATGGCAAGCGTCCCCACACTACTTGTTGGTCGCTGGATCTGTCAAATGATGCTGAGATTGCTGCTATTGTTGAGCGGATGTATGATTTGCACGGTCGGATTGATGTCTTTATTAACAACGCTGGTTACGGGAATTTCAATGCTTTTGATGCCTATACCACTGCGGATATTCGTGCCATGTTTGAGGTCAATACCTTTGCCACAATGACTTTTTCACGACTGGTTGGGCAGCGCATGAAAGCTGCTAAACGAGGGCATATCATCACTATTGCCAGCATGGCAGGCTTGATGGCATCGGCTAAATCGTCGGTGTATTCAGCCACAAAATTTGCTGTGATTGGTTTTTCAAATGCTCTACGTTTGGAATTAGCTGATAGCAATGTTTATGTGACAACGATTAATCCTGGACCGATCGCAACAAGCTTTTTTGACAAGGCAGATCCATCTGGAGAATACTTAAAGAGTGTTGGACGTTTTGTTTTGCAACCAGAAGAAGTTGCTAGACGTACGGTTGCCATTTTAGGTAAGAACAAGCGTGAAGTGAACATGCCTTGGTCAATAGCTGCAGCACACAAATTCTATACTCTTTTCCCAAAGATTGCTGATTTTTTAGCACGCAAAGTTTTTAATTATAAATAACCTCCTTTCAATTCTACATAAGAAGTGAGAAGTGAATGATAACAAGTAAATACAATTGGAAAAATATTGAAAAAGAGCCAGATGATGGCTTTTTTGAAGTGACAAAAAAAGAAAATATAACGGCATTAGCCAGCAAAATCCTATACAGTCGTGGCGTTGACAACGACGAAAAACTAGCTCAATTTTTATCGAATGATTTGTCACAACTTCACGATCCATATCTTTTGCACGATATGGACAAGGCAGTTGCCCGCATTCGTCAAGCTATTGAAAATTATGAACAAATCTTGGTTTATGGTGACTATGATGCCGACGGGATGACCAGTGCTAGTATCATGAAAGAAGCGTTGGAAATGCTTGGAGCTGAGGTTCAAGTCTATCTTCCTAACCGATTTGTTGATGGTTATGGACCAAATGAATCGGTTTATAAGTATTTCATCGAGCAACAACAGGTTTCTTTGATTATTACGGTGGATAATGGCGTAGCTGGACATGAAGCTATTAGCTATGCACAAAGTCAAGGAGTAGATGTCATTGTTACTGACCACCATGGCTTACCAGCAGAGCTTCCAGACGCATTTGCCATTGTACATCCAGAGTATCCAGAAGCTGACTATCCTTTTAAATATTTAGCAGGATGTGGTGTAGCCTTCAAAGTGGCTTGTGCCCTATTAGAATCCATCCCAACCGAAATGTTAGACTTGGTTGCTATCGGAACGATTGCCGATATGGTTAGTCTAACAGATGAAAATCGTATCATGGTCAAGGTTGGGCTTGAAATGCTCAAGCAGACCGAACGCATTGGTCTCATAGAGCTTATGAAAGTATCTGATATTGACATGTCAGATGTTAATGAGGAAACTGTTGGGTTTAAAATTGCGCCGCAGCTAAATTCTCTTGGTCGTCTAGATGATCCAAATCGAGCTATTGAATTATTGACTGGTTTTGATGATGAAGAAGCGCTAAGTATTGCGCAAATGATTAATGCCAAGAATGAAGAACGTAAAGAAATTGTTCAAAAAATTTACGATGAAGCCATGGGCATGGTTGATCTTGACAAGCCTGTGCAGGTGTTGGCAAAAGAAGGTTGGCACCCGGGTGTTCTAGGAATTGTCGCTGGTCGTATTTTGGAGCACATTGCTCAGCCAGTTATTGTCTTAAACATTGAAGACGATATGGCAAAAGGCTCTGCAAGAAGTATTGAGGCAATCAATATCTTCCATGCACTTGATGACCACCGTGATTTATTTGAAGCTTTTGGTGGACATGCTGGTGCTGCAGGAATGACCTTGCCAGTTGATAACTTAGAGCAATTATCACAAGTTTTATGTGATTACATTGCTGAAAATGATATTAATTTAGCTCAGAAAAAGACTTTGATCATTGATGAAGTGCTGGACTTGTCAGAAATTGATTTAGACACTGTTAAAAGTCTTGAGAAGATCGCACCTTTTGGGATGGATAATGCTAAGCCAGTCTTTGAAATCAAAGACCTTACCGTTAAACAAGCACGTACCATGGGGCAAAATGGTGCTCACTTGAAATTAAAAATTGCTCAAGGAAGTACGGCGGTTGACCTTGTTGCCTTTAACCAAGGTCATTTGGTACAAGAATTCCAGCAAGCGCAGAACCTGCGCCTTGCCGTTACCTTGTCAATCAACAAATGGAACGGGCAAACCACAGTTCAGTTGATGCTTGAAGACGCGCGTGTTGACGGCGTTCAGTTGATTGATATTCGTTCCAAAAATGCCAGTCTTCCTGAACGTGTTCCTGTTTTGAGTGAAGACACCAGTGCCAGTGAAGTGGTTGTACTAGATATTCCTGATAAGGCTGAAGAACTCAAATCCCTTTTTGTTGGTCGACAATTTGATGCCGTTTACTTTAAAAATCACATTAAACGAGCTTATTATTTGACTGGCTATGGAACTCGTGAACAATTTGCTAAGTTGTATAAAACGATTTATCAATTCCCTGAATTTGATGTTCGTTACAAGCTGAAAGAATTGAGTCATTATCTTAATATTCCTGATATTCTTTTGGTCAAAATGATTCAAATTTTTGATGAATTGGATTTTGTAACCATCACAGATGGAGTAATGGTCGTCAATAAAGGTGCTGAGAAACGCAGCATTTCTGATAGTAAAATTTATCAAGATCTTAAGCAAGAAGTGAAATTTCAAGAGCTCATGGCACTTGGAACGCCACAAGAAATTTATGACTGGTTGATGAACTAGACTAAAAAGTTACGTTGCTTAGCTCAGCGTAGCTTTTTTAGTTTTTTCCATAGAAAACGTTTACTTAAAAATTGAAAACTTTTTTAATTGGAACTATAATGAGACTGCAAAGTTGTAGATGACTTTTAAAGTATTTTTTAAAGGAGTTTTTTTATGTGTACTGCAATTACTTATACAACTAAAGATAATTACTTTGGTCGAAATCTTGATTTGGACTTTTCTTACAATGAAACGGTAACGATTTGTCCTCGAAATTATCCTTTTTCGTTTAGACACCAAGGAGAAAATAACAGCCATTTTGCCATGATTGGAATGGCAACGGTAGTGGCTGATTACCCACTTTATTACGAAGCAGTTAATGAAAAAGGTTTAGGAATGGCAGGTTTGAATTTCCCTGAAAATGCCGACTATAAAGAAGTAGCAGAAGGGAAAGACAACCTTGCATCTTTTGAATTGATTCCATGGTTCTTATCACAATGCCAATCTGTTGCTGAAGTTAAAAAACTTTGCCAAAATCTTAACGTCACAAATGAAGCATTTAGTGATGATTTTCAACCAAGTCCCTTGCACTGGTTGATTGCAGACCGCAATGAAGCTATTGTGTTGGAATCTGTGGCTAGTGGTCTTAAGGTTTATGATAACCCAACAGGTGTTTTGACAAATAACCCAACTTTTGATAAACAATTATTCAATTTAAACAATTATCGTCACGTTTCTCCAAAAGTTTCTGACAATCTCTTTTCTACAGAAATTACCTTAGACACTTATAGCCGAGGAATGGGAGGCCTTGGTTTGCCTGGTGATTTGTCATCAATGTCACGCTATGTTAAGGTAGCCTTTACTAAATTAAATTCAGTAGCAGAAGATACAGAAGTATCTAGTGTTAACCAGTTCTTCCATATTTTGAAATCCGTTGAACAACAAAAAGGGTTATGTTACGTAGATGAAAGCGGCAAATACGAATACACCATTTACAGTTCATGTATCAACACAGAAAAAGGTATCTATTACTACACAACTTACGATAATTCACAGATTACAGCTGTCGATATGCATAAGGAAAATTTGGATAATAACAAGTTAGTTACTTATCCATTGATTAAAGATTGGCAAGTGAATTATCAAAATTAAGGTCTTGAAAATTTATTACCTAAATCCCCTTCTTTTTTCGAAAAATATGCTATAATAAAATGTAAAACATTTTTTGGCAAAAAGCCCATAGAAAGAAGAAAATGGATTTAAAAAATTATATTGCTTCAATTGAAAATTACCCAGAGGAAGGGATTACTTTTCGTGACATTTCGCCTCTAATGGCAGATGGAAATGCGTACAGCTACGCCATCCGTGAAATTGTTCAATACGCAACAGACAAGAAAATCGATATGATTGTTGGGCCTGAGGCGCGTGGTTTTATCGTTGGTTGCCCAGTTGCTTTTGAACTTGGTATTGGTTTTGCGCCAGTACGTAAACCAGGTAAATTGCCTCGCGAAGTAATTTCAGCAGATTACGAAAAAGAATACGGAGTGGATACTTTATGTATGCACGCAGATGCCATCAAACCAGGTCAACGTGTTCTTATCGTGGATGACCTCCTTGCAACAGGTGGTACCGTTAAAGCGACCATTGAAATGGTTGAACGCCTTGGTGGCGTAGTTGCTGGTTGTGCCTTCTTGATTGAATTGGATGGTCTTAATGGTCGTAAAGCTATTGAAGGTTACGATACCAAAGTCTTGATGAACTTCCCAGGTTAGTTATAGTTATTAGTTATAACTATATAAAGAATTTATATAATTGAAAACTATATCTCCATGTTTTATAATATGATTTAACATATTATAGAATGGAGATATTTTCATGCCAATAAAACTTGATCGCGAACTACCTGTATTAGACATTTTGCGCAAAGAGAATGTCTTTATTATGGACAATAAACGGGCAAATCACCAAGATATCCGCCCCATTCGTTTTTTGATTGTCAATTTAATGCCGACAAAGGAAACTACCGAGTTGCAATTATTGCGTTTATTGGCTAATACTCCCTTGCAAATCAATATTGACTTTTTGTATATGCGCAGCCATCATTCCAAAAACACAGCCAAAAGTCATCTCGAAACCTTTTACAAGACCTTTGAGGATGTGAAGGACAATTATTATGATGGCTTGATTGTGACGGGCGCCCCTGTTGAAACCCTTCGATATGAAGAGGTGGATTATTGGGAGGAGTTGTGTCAGATATTTGATTGGGCTAAAAGTCATGTGTACTCGACCTTACACCTGTGTTGGGGCGCGCAAGCAAGCTTGTATTACAAATACGGCATTCCTAAGGCACCGCTTCCACAGAAATTGTCAGGTATTTTTGCTCAGACGATTGAAGCACCGTCAAATCCTTTGGTGCGTGGCTTTGATGATGTGTTTATGGCACCCCATTCACGCCATACAAAAGTGACGCGTGCGGCGATTGAGCAGGTGGAACACCTTGAGATCGTTGCTTCAGGGAAAGAAGTCGGCGTTTCCATTGTGGCCAGTAAAGATTTGCGGGAAGTTTACAGTTTTGGGCATTTGGAGTATGATAGAGGTACTCTTGATTGGGAATACCAGCGTGATGTCAAAGCTGGAAAAGAACCCCACTTGCCAGCGCATTATTATATCAATGATGACCCTAGTCAAGCCATACCAATGCAGTGGAATTTAGCCGCAACGACTTTCTTTAGCAACTGGATTAACTATGCCGTTTACCAAGAAACCCCTTATTTATTAGAACAGTTGGGAGAATCTGCAGGTATTTAGGGCGATAAAGCCAAATAAACAATAAAGGAGATTCTCTTTTTAGAGATAGTGTCATGAGTTTTTTAGACAATTTTAAATCGGGCAATTTGGTTTTGCCAAGTGCTCTGCTATTTCATTATAAGGATATTTTTAAAAGCGCCGATGATTTTGTGATTTGGCAATTTATTTATTTGCAAAACACTACAAAAATGGAGGATTTGGCGCCTAGTCAGATAGCTGCTGCCTTAAATAAAACCGTGGCTGAGGTCAATAGTACCATTTCAGATTTGACGGCTCAGGGGCTTTTGGATATGAAAACCATTGAGCTGGGCAATGAGATTGAAGTGCTTTTTGATGCTAGCCCCGTTTTAGCCCGCTTGGATCAATTGCAAGATCAAGCTAATACAACCCCAGAAAAGCAAACTTCTGACAATCCGATCAAAACCTTGGTTGAGGATTTTGAGCGCGAATTGGGACGGATGCTTAGCCCCTTTGAATTGGAGGATTTGCAGCAAACCATTCGTGAGGACCAAGTGGATCCTGATTTGGTTCGGGAAGCCTTGCGTGAAGCGGTTTTCAATGGTAAAACCAATTGGAGATACATTACGGCTATTTTGCGTAATTGGCGCCGTGAGGGCATTACCACTGTGCGTCAAGTTGAGGAAAATCGCAAGGAGCGTGAAGGTGGCAAAACCAACAAAGTATTCGTATCAGATGACTTTTTGTCAGCAATGGATTTATGGAGTGACTCATGAGATTAGGTAGAGAACGTTTGCGCAAGGTCTTGGCCATTATTGGTGAGATGTATCCTGATGCACACTGTGAATTAGACTATCAAACCCCTTTTCAATTATTGGTGGCTGTGATTTTATCAGCACAGACAACAGATAAATCGGTCAATAAGGTAACCCCTCAGTTGTGGCAACATTACCCCACTATCGCGGATTTGGCTGCGGCAAATGTGGTCGATGTTGAAAATGATTTGAGAACGATTGGGCTCTATAAAAACAAGGCTCGTAATATTGTAAAAACGGCGCGAGCTGTTTTGCAGGATTTTGACGGCGTGGTACCTAAGACGCACAAGGAACTAGAAAGCCTGCCAGGAGTGGGGCGCAAGACTGCCAATGTTGTTTTGGCAGAGATTTACAAAGTGCCTTCCATTGCCGTAGATACCCATGTTTCTCGTGTTGCTAAGCGCCTTAATATCTCAGCACAAGACGCGAGTGTAACTGAAATTGAGCATGATTTGATGAAGAAAATTCCTAAAAGGGATTGGATTGTGACACATCATCGCTTGATTTTCTTTGGGCGTTACTTTTGCCTAGCCAAAAATCCTAAGTGTGCGATTTGCCCAGTCCAAAGTTACTGCAAATACTACAAGGATCATGTTAAAAATACCAAGTAAAAAGCTGATATTCAGCTTTTTTATATTGCCATCGCTTTTTGTAAGCCGGGTGCCTTTTTGATATAATAATGTGGTGAATGAAGATTTAGAAGGAAGACTTATGCAGACAGTATTATCACAACGTTTGGCGGCTGTGGCAGAATTTGTACCGCAGGGCGCACGTTTATTAGATGTGGGAAGTGACCATGCCTACTTGCCCATTGCTTTGATTGAAGACAATACCATTTCCTTTGCTCTTGCTGGTGAAGTGGTCAAGGGACCTTATGAATCAGCCCTTCATAATGTGGCTAACGCTGGCTTGAATGACAAGATAGCTGTTCGTTTGGCCAATGGTTTGGCAGCATTTGAGCCAGAAGATAAGGTGGATGTTATTACGATTTGTGGCATGGGTGGTGGCCTGATTGCGGAGATTTTAGCAGCAGGAAAAGCAAAATTAGCTAGCGTTGAACGCTTGATTTTACAACCCAATAACCGTGAAGATGAATTGCGTGCTTGGTTGATGACCAATGGATTTAAATTGGTTGCTGAACACATCATGACCGAAAACGATAAGTATTACGAAATTATGGTAGTCGAACACGGTCACATGCATTTATCAGCCGAAGATTTGCGCTTTGGACCATTTCTTATGCAAACCAAATCGCCTGTTTTTTGTGCTCGCTGGGAACGTGAACTGGCCAAACTGGAACTGGCTTTGTCTCATATTCCTGAAAATCGTGTGGCTGACCGCACTGCTATGATTCAAAAAATAGATGCCATTAAGGAGGTTATCCATGAAAGCAAGTGATCTTATTGCCCGTTACGAAGCCTATTGCCCGCAAGCATTATCTATGGAGGGTGACATTTCAGGCTTGCAAATAGGGACCTTGGACAAGGATATCAACCGCGTGATGGTAGCTCTCGATGTCCGTGAAACAACAGTTGCGGAAGCTATTGCTAAAAATGTGGATTTGATCATTGTCAAACACGCTCCTATTTTTAAACCACTTAAAGATTTGGTGGCAACAGCTCAAAACCAGATTTACTTGGATTTAATCAAACACGACATCGCTGTTTACGTCAGTCATACCAATATTGATATTGTGCCAGATGGATTAAATGATTGGTTTTGCGAACGTTTGGGGATTACAAATACAGAAATATTGATTCCGACCAAAGACGGGTATGGTATCGGGCGCATTGGCACGATTAAAGAGCAGGCTTTTTCAGATTTTGCCTTGACTGTGAAGGAGGCCTTTCACTTGGATAGTGTGCGTTTGGTGGCTTATGGCAATCAGGACCAGCTGATTAACCGTGTGGCTGTTTGCGGTGGCAGTGGTCAAAGTTTTTACCACGATGCTTTAGCCAAAGGGGCACAAGTTTACATCACAGGCGATATTTATTATCACACTGCACAAGAAATGATTACCAATGGTTTGATGGCTATTGACCCAGGTCACCACATCGAAGTGTTATTTATTGAAAAAGTCATTGAAAAATGCGAAACTTGGAAAGCTGAGCAAGACTGGGATGTCACATTTATCGCCAGTCAAGCCCCAACGAATCCGTTTTACCATTTGTAAATGTGAAGGACAAGTAAGGTAAGTCCAGTGTAAAATCTGGAAACGTAGTGACAGCATTTGAAAAAAATGATAGAATAGGCTTGAATAATTAATGTAAGAGGGAGACCTAGTATGAAAGGTATTATTCTAGCAGGAGGTTCAGGGACTCGTTTGTACCCTTTGACTCGTGCAGCTTCAAAACAACTTATGCCAGTGTATGATAAACCAATGATTTATTACCCACTATCTACACTGATGTTGGCAGGGATTCGTGATATCCTAATCATTTCAACGCCAACAGATATCCATCGTTTTGAAGAATTACTTGGTGATGGTTCAGAATTCGGTATTTCATTGACTTATGCTGTGCAACCAAGTCCAGATGGTTTGGCTCAAGCCTTTATCATCGGTGAAGAATTTATCGGTGATGACAATGTTGCTCTTATCTTGGGTGACAACATCTACCATGGACCAGGACTTAGCAAAATGCTTCAAAAAGCAGCCAGCAAGGAAAAAGGTGCTACTGTCTTTGGTTACCAAGTAAAAGATCCAGAACGTTTTGGTGTGGTTGAATTTGATGAAAACCGAAATGCTATTTCAATCGAGGAAAAACCAGAACATCCGAAATCTCACTATGCTGTCACAGGTCTTTATTTCTATGACAATGACGTGGTTGAGATTGCTAAAAACATCAAACCAAGTGCGCGTGGCGAACTTGAAATCACAGATGTTAACAAAGTTTACCTTGAACGTGGCGACCTTTCTGTTGAAGTGATGGAACGTGGCTTTGCTTGGCTTGATACAGGAACACACGAAAGCCTTTTGGAAGCAGCCCAATACATTGAAACCGTGCAACGTATGCAAAACCTTCAAGTTGCTAACTTGGAAGAAATTGCTTACCGTATGGGTTACATCACAAGAGAAGATGTGCACAATCTCGCACAACCATTGAAGAAAAACGAATACGGTAAATACTTGCTTCGTTTGATTGGAGAAGAATAATGACAGAACAATTTTTTGGTAAAGCTTTAGCTGCACGTCCCATCGAAGCCATCCCAGGAATGATTGAATTTGATATTCCTGTGCATGGCGACAACCGTGGTTGGTTCAAAGAAAACTTCCAAAAAGAAAAAATGGTACCGCTTGGTTTTCCAGAATCATTCTTTGCAGAAGGCAAATTGCAAAATAATGTCAGCTTTTCACATAAAAATGTTTTGCGTGGGCTTCATGCAGAACCATGGGATAAATACATCTCAGTAGCTGATGAAGGAAAAGTCCTTGGTTCATGGGTTGACTTGCGTGAAGGCGACAGCTTTGGTCATGTGTATCAAACCGTTATCGATGCTTCAAAAGGGATTTTCGTTCCTCGCGGCGTTGCCAATGGTTTCCAAGTCTTGTCTGATAAAGTGTCATACAGCTACTTGGTTAATGACTACTGGGCTTTAGAATTAAAACCTAAATATGCCTTTGTTAACTACGCCGACCCAACTTTGGGCATCAAATGGGAAAACTTGGAAGAAGCGGAAGTGTCTGAAGCAGACAAAAACCACCCATTATTAAAAGACGTTAAACCACTAAGCAAAGACGATTTGTAATACCAAATAAAAATAAATCAGAAAGGAATGTTCCGTTTTTTAAAAACAGAACACGGGACTAAATCTCTGAGAAAAGATGTTCTATTTTCTACGAGATTTTGCACAAGCAAAATGTCCCTTTGTATCTTAAATTATGTCAGAATACAAAAATATCATCGTAACTGGTGGCGCTGGGTTCATCGGTTCAAATTTCGTACATTATGTTTATAATAATCATCCAGACGTTCATGTGACAGTCCTTGACAAACTCACTTACGCTGGTAACCGTGCTAACCTAGAAGAAATTCTAGGTGATCGTGTTGAATTGGTTGTTGGCGATATTGCCGATGCTGAATTGGTGGATAAAATAGCAGCAAAAGCGGATGCTATTGTTCACTATGCGGCTGAAAGCCACAACGATAACTCATTGAAGGATCCAAGCCCATTTATCCACACTAACTTTGTTGGAACGTACACTTTGTTGGAAGCTGCTCGTAAATATGATATTCGTTTCCACCATGTATCAACAGATGAAGTGTACGGTGACCTTCCTCTTCGTGAAGACCTTCCAGGACATGGTGAAGGTCCAGGTGAAAAATTCACAGCAGAAACAAACTACAACCCAAGTTCACCTTACTCATCAACCAAAGCTGCTTCAGATTTGATTGTTAAAGCTTGGGTACGTTCTTTCGGTGTGAAAGCAACTATTTCTAACTGTTCAAACAACTACGGACCATACCAACACATCGAAAAATTCATTCCACGTCAAATCACGAACATCTTGTCAGGTATTCGACCAAAACTTTACGGTGATGGTAAAAACGTTCGTGATTGGATTCACACCAACGACCATTCGACTGGGGTTTGGGCTATCTTGACTAAAGGACGTATCGGTGAAACTTACCTTATCGGTGCTGATGGTGAAAAGAATAACAAAGAAGTTCTTGAACTTATCCTTGAAAAAATGGGTCAACCAAAAGACGCTTACGACCACGTTACAGACCGTGCAGGTCACGACCTTCGTTACGCGATTGACTCAACAAAACTTCGTGAAGAACTTGGATGGGAACCACAATTCACAAACTTTGAAGAAGGACTTGAAGACACGATCAAATGGTACACTGACCATGAAGATTGGTGGAAAGCAGAAAAAGACGCTGTTGAAGCGAAATACGCTAAAATGCAACAAGTCATCAAATAATCACAGTCTAGCATCCTATCACACTATTGGTAGGGTGTTTTTTGCGTTTGACAAGATGAGAATATCAGAAAATACGCCAAACATGAGAGGAAATCACAATGACTAAACTAGCCACCATTTGTTACATTGACAATGGCCAAGCCTTGTTATTATTGCATCGAAATAAAAAGCCAAACGATGTCCATTACGGGAAATGGATTTCAGTAGGTGGAAAATTGGAAGCGGGTGAAACGCCTGATGAGTGTGCCAAACGTGAGATTTTTGAGGAAACGCATTTAACGGTTAAAAAAATGGATTTCAAGGGTGTGATTACGTTTCCAGAATTCACTCCAGGTCATGACTGGTACACTTATGTCTTTAAGGTCACTGATTTTGAGGGAGAATTGATTTCAGATGAGGAATCAAGAGAGGGTACTTTAGAATGGGTACCTTATGATAAAGTGCTCTCAAAACCAACTTGGGAAGGGGATTATGAGATGTTCAAATGGATTTTGGATGATGTGCCCTTCTTTTCAGCAAAATTTGTCTATAATGACCAGCAAGAATTGGTTGATAAAGAGGTTATTTTTTACGACTGAGCTACTTTGCTTAAATGTGGTTATTTTGCTCAAAAATGCTATAATGGTGTCTAAGTAGGATTATAGTGGTTTGGAAAGGAATACGTTATGCATCAGCAAGATGAAAAGAAATTTTCAGATTCTTGGTTTTTTAAGTGGTTTTTAGACAATCAAGCTGTGGTTGCTGTTTTAGTCACTTTCTTGGTGTTTTTGACCCTTTATCTCTTTACCAAGATTTCATTTTTATTTACAACCTTAGTCTCAGTGGTTGCTGTAATCATGCTGCCTTTGGTTATTTCAGGCCTTCTTTATTACCTCATTAAGCCACTGGTGAGCTTCATTGAACGGCGCGGTGTCAATCGTACGGTGTCGATTTTCATTGTCTTTGCCATTATTGCAGCCCTTTTGGTTTGGGCGGTAGCCAGCTTCATTCCGATGATTGAAACTCAGCTGACTTCTTTTGTCGAAAATCTCCCAAATTATGTGAGAAGCACCAACCATGAAGTCAATAAATTATTGGATAGCCCTTGGTTACTGGTTTATCAAAAAGAATTGAGTGATATGGTGTCTAATATTGGAACCAAAGCCGTTGATTATGCAGAAAGTTTTTCTAGAAATGCCATTGATTTGGCATCTACTTTTGCAGGCACCTTTGCCCGTGTGACCGTAGCAATTATCATGTCACCGTTCATTTTGTTTTACTTTCTACGTGACAGTAGCAAGATGAAGGAAGCTTTGATTCAAGCCCTTCCTACCAGAACACGTCAACCAATTTCGCGTGTTTTGGGAGACATTAACAAACAATTGGCTGGTTACGTTCAAGGTCAGGTAACCGTTGCTATTGTGGTTGGGATTATGTTTACCGTCTTTTTTAACATCATAGGCATTCGCTACGCAGCGACCTTTGGGATTTTGGCAGGCTTTTTGAACATGGTTCCTTATTTGGGAAGTTTTCTAGCCATGGTTCCTGTTGTGATTATGGGAATTGTGCAAGGACCGATTATGTTAGTCAAGGTTCTGATTGTGTTTGCAATTGAGCAGACTATTGAAGGGCGTTTTGTATCCCCATTGGTTTTGGGTAGCCGCTTGAACATTCACCCCATCACCATTATGTTTATTTTGTTGACGGCTGGAGCCCTGTTTGGCGTGTGGGGCGTCTTTTTAGGGGTGCCATTGTACGCTTCGGCTAAAGTTATTGTGACCGAAATTTTTGCGTGGTACAAGCGTGTCAGTGGTTTGTACGAAGAATTGAAGGAAGAAGAAGGAGGACAAGTAGCCGAACATGCTGAATAGTGAAAAAATGGTAGTGTCCATCCAAAATCAAGATTTGGAGCATGCCAATAAATATTTCAAAAAAGCTTTAAAGGAAGATGACGATGAGGCATTGCTTGAGTTAGCGGAATATCTTGAAAGCATTGGTTTTTTAAATCAAGCAAAAACCATCTATGAAAAAGAGCGTGCGTCTTTCCCTGAGGTCAATATCAATCTCGCACAGATTGCGGCTGAGGATGGTGATATTGAGGCAGCTTTTACTTATTTGGATGCCATTTCACCTGATAGTGACGCTTATTTGTCGGCTTTATTGGTGATGGCGGACATTTACGATATGGAAGGTTTGGCGGATGTGGCGCGTGAAAAACTCTTGTTAGCCTCTCAAATCAGCGACGAGCCTTTGGTGACTTTTGGATTAGCAGAAATCGAAATGGAATTGGGTCATTTTTCAGAAGCCATCAAGAAATATGCCAAATTGGATAACCGCGATGTCCTAGAAATGACAGGTATTTCAACCTACCAACGCATCGGTAAAGCTTATGCTAGCCTTGGTAAATTTGAAGCAGCCGTTGAATTTTTGGAAAAAGCCATTGAAATCGAATACGACGATGAAACGGTCTTTGAATTGGCAACCATTTTGTATGACCAAGACGAATTCCAAAAAGCCAATACCTACTTCAAACAATTGGACACCATGGACCCTGATTTTCAAGGGTATGAATACGTTTATGCCCTTTCCTTGCACGAAGAAAACAAGACTGAAGAAGCCTTGCGTATGGCACAAAAAGGAATCAGCAAAAATGCGTTTGATGCTCGCTTGTTGTTATTAGCCTCACAATTAGCTTATGAATTGCACGATGCTGCTCAATCCGAAAGTTATTTGCTCAGTGCTAAAGAGGTCGCAGAAGACGAAGAAGAAGTCTTGATGCGTTTGACCAATTTGTATTTAGAGGAAGAACGCTATGAAGACGTCATCGCCTTTGCCAAAGAGCCCATTGATAATGTGTTGACCAAATGGAATATCGCCAAAGCCTATCAAGGTCTAGAAGCTGACAAAAAAGCCTTGGCCTTGTACAATGACTTGGCTGCAGATTTGGGCGAAAACCCAGAATTCTTGCATGATTATGCCTACATTTTGCGAGAATTTGGGCAAAAAGAGCATGCGCATCAAGTGGCTAAACATTATCTGACCTTGGTTCCTGATGATGTCAATATGGTGGAATTTTTACATGAAGATGAATTTTAGAGATTTGCTGATTAGCAATCTGATTACGGTTATCACGATTTTTATTTTATTGATGTTCTTTGACCAAAGCGGCGAACCCGTGCGCAATATTATCTTTGTGTTTGTTGGCTTTGTAGTGATGACTATTTACGATTTTATCAGAACAAGGCAAAAATAGCCCAAACCAGTGACTCTTTGTCTCTTTTAATCGGTGGTGAAGAGTCCTTTTGTTTTTATGTTAAAAGAAAAATTTCACAAGTATTTATTCACAAAGTCTGTCAAAAACTATGATATAATTGACTTATATTTGTGAAATATCGAAAAAATACTATAAAATAAAAGAGATGGGGGAGCTAATGAGCGAGAATAAGCAATATGGGGCAGACTTGATTGTTGATAGCCTTATTAATCATGATGTGGAGTATATTTTCGGAATTCCTGGAGCTAAGATTGACCGTGTCTTTGACACGCTGGAGGATAAGGGACCGAAATTGATTGTGGCGCGTCATGAGCAAAATGCTGCTTTTATGGCGCAAGGTATTGGACGCATGACAGGTAATCCTGGTGTGGTCATTACCACCAGCGGTCCAGGGGTTTCCAATTTAGCGACGGGCTTAGTAACGGCAACAGATGAGGGCGACCCTATTTTGGCTATTTCTGGGCAAGTGAAACGTTCTGATTTGTTGAAACGCTCGCACCAATCCATGAAAAACGTTGCCATGATGGAGCCTGTCACCAAATATGCTGTGGAAGTCAATGACCCAAATACCTTGTCAGAAACCATCGCCAACGCCTATCGTGAAGCAAAATCAGGCAAACCTGGAGCTAGTTTTGTATCTATTCCACAAGATGTGACCGATAGTTTGGTGTCTGTCAAAGCCATCAAGCCACTTACTGACCCTAAATTGGGTTCTGCTTCCGTGGATGACATCAATTATTTGGCACAAGCCATTCGCAATGCGCAACTACCTGTTCTTTTGTTGGGAAATGGTGCCTCAACGAGCAAGGTAACGCAAGCCATTCGTCAATTGTTGACTGCTGTCAAATTGCCAGTTGTTGAAACGTTCCAAGGCGCAGGAATTGTTTCGCGTGAACTAGAAGAAGATACCTTCTTTGGCCGTGTCGGTCTTTTCCGCAACCAACCAGGTGATATGTTGCTCAAAAAAGCGGATTTGGTGATTGCTATTGGCTATGACCCAATCGAATACGAGGCACGCAACTGGAATGCTGAAATTTCAGCTCGCATCATTGTGATTGACGTAGCTCAGGCTGAAATTGACACTTATTTCCAACCTGAGCGTGAATTGATTGGTGATATTGCTGATACGATTCAACTCTTGTTGCCAGCCATCAACGGTTATTCCTTGCCAAAAACATCGGTGGCTTACCTGCAAAACCTTAAGAAAAACGTTGTCGAAGATGTGAAATTTGACCGAAAAACAAAAGACGGTTTGGTGCACCCACTAGATGTTATTGATGTTTTGCAAGACAACACCACAGATGACATGACCGTAACTGTTGACGTGGGAAGTCACTACATTTGGACGGCGCGTTATTTCAAATCTTATGAGCCGCGTCACCTGCTCTTTTCAAATGGGATGCAGACACTGGGAGTTGCTTTGCCATGGGCTATTTCAGCGGCCCTGATACGCCCTAACACCACGATTATTTCACTATCAGGCGACGGAGGTTTCCTCTTTTCTGCCCAAGAATTAGAAACGGCTGTGCGCTTCCAATTGCCGATCATTCATTTGATTTGGAATGATGGCAAATACAACATGGTTGAATTCCAAGAAGAAATGAAATACGGGCGTTCTTCTGGCGTTGATTTTGGTCCGGTTGATTTTGTCAAATACGCTGAAAGTTTCGGTGCCAGAGGTTATCGTGTTGACGGCAAAGAATCCTTTGAACAGACCTTAAAACAAGTCTTGGAAGAAGTCAAACACGGTCCGATTTTGATTGATATTCCTATTGATTATAAGGACAATATCAAGCTAGGTGAAACCATTTTGCCGGATGAATTTTATTGATAAACGGTAAGGATGTTAGGAAAGAAAGTGAAGTAAAATGTCAGACGTTATTAAACTATTTCAATACAATACCTTAAGTGCTTTGATGGCGGGACTTTACGGTGGAACAATGACCATCGGCGAGCTTTTGCAGCACGGTGATTTGGGAATTGGAACGCTGGATTCGATTGATGGTGAGTTGATTATTCTTGATGGTAAGGCCTATCAAGCCAAAGGTTCTAACGGCAAAGCAGAAGTGGTAGAGGTTTCTGATGATGTGACCGTTCCCTATGCTGCTGTCGTTTTTCATCAAGCAGAAGTGATTTTTAAACAACGCTTTGAAATGACCGATACCGAGCTCAAAAGACGCATCGAGTCTTATTATGACGGGCAAAACCTCTTCCGTTCCATTAAAATCAAAGGGAATTTTTCAAAAATGCACGTTCGCATGATTCCAAAATCAGCTCCTAATATTAAGTTTGCAGACGTTGCCACAAGACAACCAGAGTACACCTGTGAGAACATTTCAGGAACGATTGTAGGGATTTGGACCCCAGAGATGTTCCACGGCGTTAGTGTGGCAGGCTACCACTTGCATTTTATCTCTGATGATTTGACCTTTGGCGGCCACATCATGGACTTTACTATCACAGAAGGCATTGTCGAAGTTGGCCCCGTTGACCAATTAGACCAACGCTTCCCAGTTCAAGACCGAAAATACCTCTTTGCAACCTTCAATATTGATGATTTGAAAGAAGATATTGAAAAAAGTGAGTGAGCTTTATATATGATTTATAGCATTACCTTTACCCATTTGGGTAGAAGGTAGTGCTCTTTTTTATTTCTTATCAAGTGGGAAAAAGTGTCATCGTTTAATACTTTTCCCAACCTCACTGACTAAGTTTCAGAATGCCTGAAATCTATTGTTTTCCCGTATTGATGTTGATAAAATAACCAATGTAAACGATAACAAAAGGAGAAAACATTATGTCAGTAGTATTAGCAAGAATCGATCAACGTCTTATTCACGGTATTGTCGTCACACAGTGGGCAGGATTTACCAAGGCCAAACGCCTTATGGTTGTCGATGATGATATTAGCAAAGATGAAGTTCAAAAGGCAGCTATGAGAATGAGTAAGCCAGCAGGAACAGGAATGTCTATCATCGATACAAACACAGCCATTACTAATTTTGCAGCAGGAAAATACGACAGTCACAACGTTTTTCTAATTGTCCGCCACCCTCAAACATTAGTTGACTTAGCTAAAGGAGGCGTAGCTATTCCTAAAGTTAATATCGGAATCATTTTTGATGGTCCTGGTAAGCAAACTGTTAAAAAGATGGTTTCAGTCAATGAGGAAGAAATCAGTGCTTTGAAAGAATTGGAAAATCTTGGCGTGGAAGTAACCTTCCATTTTGTTCCAGATGATGTTGAAGAACCAATGAGTAGCTACATTAATTGAGGTCGATCACTATAGATATTATTCAAGGCATTTTAATTATTTTACTATCATTTTGGGTCGTTTTGGATCAACAAGGGCTAGTCGTTGTGACTTGGTTTCCTATCATGGTGTCATTGTTTGTTGGTCTTATTATGGGCGATATGGAAACAGCCATGGTTATTGGTGGAACCTTCCAATTAATGTCTTTAGGTGTCGCAAATATTGGAGGCTCATCGGTTCCAAACTGGGGGTTGGCAGCATTGGTTGGTGGTTATGTCGCTATAAAGAGTACTAACAATATTGAAGATGCCAAAGCTGTTGCTCTGGCAGTAGGGGTTCCTGTTGGTATGTTAGGCATTCAACTAGATGTACTAGCTAAAATCCTAAATACTTATGTTGCACACTGGGCACAAAAGGCAGCAAATGCCAAACAATTTGATAAAATGAATCGCATCCTTTGGATTGGTCCTCTTATTTTTGGGCTATCAATGGCGATTCCAACAGCTTTATGTGTATTGTTCGGTGAACAAATTGTTACGTTAATCTTGAATTATGTCCCTGATTGGGTGACAACTGGCCTAACGGTTGCTGGTAATATGCTTCCTGTTGTGGGGATTGCGTTGTTGTTACAAGTGATGCCAGCTAAAAAATACCTATCCCTATTGTTGATTGGATTTGTCTTAACGGCTTATCTTAGCCTACCAATTGTAGGGGTTTCTATCATTGGACTAGCTTTAGCTTATTACTACTTTACAATCACGACTCAAAAAGTCGCTACAACTAGTGCTAATACTGTGGAAGATATGGGAGATGATTTTGATGAGTAAGCAAAAAGATACCGTAACCACTAAAGACATTAATAAAGCAGCCTTTAGATACATGTTTATGGCTTGTAACACCTTCAATTATGAAACACAACAAGGACCAGCAGTTGTATTTGGATTAAATAAATTACTACGAAAAATTTACCCTGATGATAATGAATACCTAGCCTCTTCGAATAATCATTTTAAATATTTCAATACCACAACTTGGATGGCTAATGTTTTGCTGGGGGCAAGTGTGGCAATGGAATAAAAAGATGGGGCGGTTGCTCATGATGCGGTTCAAAGTTTTAAAACAGGGATGATGGGGCCTTTGGCAGGTATTGGTGATACCCTTGTTTGGGTTCTTTATCCAACCATCATTGGTTCTATATCTGCTTATATGGGACTAGAGGGAAATCCGACAGAAGCAATTGTCTGGCTTTTACTCAATCTGCTTTTCTTGTTATTCCGTTTTAAATTGTTTAACATCGATTACAAATCAGGGATTAAGCTAGTAACAGCTTTAGGTGAACGCCTTAGTGTCTTTACAGAGGCAGCTTCCATCATGGGACTGACTGTTATTGGTGCCTTGGTAGCCTCTGTTGTCAAAATCGACGTTGCTACTGTTTTTAAAACAGGAGAAGTTTCCCTACCTTTACAAACAGAAGTGCTAGATAAAATCATGCCTTCGTTACTGCCTGCTTTATTAACCGTAGCTGTCTATAAATTGATTGCAAGTAAAAAAGTATCTGTTATCCAAATTATTTTTGGTATTATTATCCTCTCAATTATATTATCTTATTTTGGAATTTTGAAAGCGTAGGTTATATATGGTTAAAGTTATTATTGCAAGTCATCATAAGTTAGCAGATGGTATGGGAGATACGTTAAAGTATCTCGTACCTTCTTTGACAGATATTGAAACCATCAGTGCTTATCTTGACAATGAGCCGATTGATTCGGCTGTTGAAGCAGCTTTAGGCCGTTGCCAAGATACAGAAGATGTTGTGGTTTTCACAGATTTATTAGGCGGTTCTGTCAATCAAGAATTTGTTAGACAATTAAAACCCAATGTTCACGTCATTGCAGGGATGAATTTACCTATTATCATGACTTTGTTGTTACAATTGGAAAATCAACCACTATCTGAAGAATTGATTACACAGAGTATTGAAGAGGCTAAAAATCAGATTATCTATGTGAATCAGTTTTTAAAAGAATCAGTTGATGATTTAGATGAAGATGAATTGTAAGTAGGATATAAAGGAAGAGCGTCATGGAGAAAGATTGGTGGAAACATAGCATGGTCTATCAAGTGTACCCGCAAAGTTTTAAAGATAGCAATGCAGATGGTATTGGTGATTTAAAAGGAATAATCGAAAAACTTCCTTACTTAGCGACCCTTGGTATTGATGTCATCTGGTTAAATCCAATTTATGAGTCACCAGGAGTAGATAACGGGTATGACATTAGCGATTATTATAAGATTGATCCTAAATATGGGCAATTAGATGATTTAAAAACGTTATTGGAAGAAGCCCACAAAATAGGTATAAAGGTCATATTGGATTTAGTGGTTAATCACACTAGTGATAAGCACCGCTGGTTTGAAGAGTCTAAAAAAAGCCAAGACAATCCGTATTCAGACTATTATATTTGGAAAGATCCAAAGCCAGATGGCAGTGAGCCGACCAATTGGGGATCCACTTTTGGAGGTTCAGCTTGGGAATATGTTCCAGAAAGAAACCAGTATTACTTACATTGTTTTGCCAAGGAACAACCCGATTTAAATTGGGATAATCCAAAATTGCGTGAAGAGATTTTTCAGATGATAGATTGGTGGTTCCAATTTGGAATCGATGGGTTTAGGATGGATGTGATTACGTTAATCAGTAAAGATCTAAACTATCCAGATGCCCCAGAATCTCTCCCTTATACTAAATCTTATTATATCGGTGCTTCAAATGGTCCTAGAGTTCATGAGTATTTGCACGAATTGAACGAAAAAGTATTAAAACGTTATGATGTGATGACCGTAGGTGAAGCGCCTAATACCAATGCTGATCAAGCCCTTCATTACACCAAACCTGAAAATGAAGAGTTAAATATGGTGTTCCATTTTGACCATATGCATCTAGACTACGGTCGTTATGGCAAATTCTCTGATGTTCGTTTTAAATTAAGTGAATTAAAGAGAGTATTATCAGAGTGGCAAGATAAGTTAGCTGAAGGCTGGAATAGCTTATATTAGAGTAACCATGACCAACCTAGAGCTGTAACGCGTTTTGGTGACGACGGTGTATATCGTGTTGAATCTGCAAAAATGCTGGCTACTTTATTACATATGATGAAAGGGACTCCTTACATTTTTCAGGGAGAAGAGTTAGGTATGAAAAATGTTCCTTTTGAAAAAGTGGAAGACTATCAAGATATTGAGACGCAATATTTCTTGCAATTGATGAAAGAAAAAGGAGAGCCTGAAAGTTATATTAAAGAGTCGATGTATCTCAAATCAAGAGACAATGCTCGAACCCCTTTCCCTTGGAATGGGGATGCCAACGATGGCTATGGTTTTTCACCATCAAAACCTTGGATTACTTATTCTAGCGATAATCAATTTATTAATGCTGAGTCAGCTTTAGAAGATGAAGGATCTGTTTTCTATTACTATAAACAACTAATTGCTTTGCGACATCAATTACCAATTATCGTTCACGGAGATTATGAACTGATTAATGAAAGCGATAGTAATGTGTATTCTTATTTGAGAACATACGAAAATCAGACGCTTCTTGTTGTGTGTTCTTTTGCTGATAAGCCGACTTATGTTGATCTTCCAAAAGAGTTGCTGGAACGCTCAGGGCGTTGTTTAATCCATAATTACCCCAAAGAGCCATCGTCATTAAATGTTAAACAAGAACTCCAACCTTATGAAGCTTTTGTCTATTTATTTGATTAATGAAATAAATACCTAAAGGGATAATGCGATGAGCATTGTCTTTTTTGGTATCGAAAATTTTTAGCAAATAGTATACAATATTGTTATATCAGTCGTTATGATTAAGCATGAAAGCATCAGTTTGTGGAGGGTTAGTCTTGAATTTTGAACAGTTAGTTGGGTTGCATTTCGATCACTTGTCGGAGTCTGAAAAGGATTTAGCAAGGTATATCATAGCTCATCAAGAGGATATTGCAGAATTAACGTTGATAGAATTAGGGCAAAAAGTTCTCATGTCTAAAAGTACGGTTTTAAGATTTGCCAAAAAACTAGGGTTCAGTGGTTATTCGGAAATGAAGTATTTTATTCAGTCTTCCCTTGCCGCACAAGTTATCCCATCGGACCAAGATGTGATTGATAGACTATTAGGCGATATTCATAATACTATCAAGTTAATGGAAAATATTGACCTTGATAAAATGTTTTCTATGCTTCATAAGGCGTGTAATGTTATTATTTACGCAACAGGGTTCACTCAGAGTAATTTTGCGAGAGAATTTTCAAATGAACTGTTCTTGTACAAAAGACCCAATTTTTTACTCTCTGGGGAAACCAATTTTTCTGCCATTTCCGATAATCTGACTGAAAATGACTTTGTTATTATTATTTCATTAAGTGGTAATATCTTGTCTATCCAAGAAACCTTGAAGAAGTTAGTTTTAAAACAGATACCCGTCTTGAGTGTTACGGCATTTGGGGATAGCTTTTTAAGACAGCATTCGACCTATCAATTGTATTATGAAGTGAGTGATTTAGAAGTTGATTTTGAAGATAGTAAATCCATGTCTGGGCTCTATGTTGTTTTGATTTTAATGGCTCGGATGTACAACCTATACCGATTGCAACACCTCAATGAGTGATGTTAATCAGATTTTAATAACGATTTTTGCAGATTTTTTCTCGCTCTCCCCAACATGGTGTTGATTTTTGCGTATATTTATACTAAAATAGAGTTCGTTGTGTAGTTCACTTTGTCTGTGATGGTAAGGGCTATCACTTGGTAAGGCTATATTAGAATAAGATTGGGTATCGTTGGTAAAAAGAGCAAGCATCCCAACGGACATAGTTTGCAAAGGAAAAAGACCAACGAGTTTATTTTTTACATAGGAGAGTGTATGGATATCTTTCGAAAAGCTCCCATGACTCAAAAGAAATCGCATCTACAGCGCCACCTTGGATTATCAGAATTGATTTTTCTAGGTGTTGGGTCAATTGTGGGGACTGGAATTTTCACGATAACAGGAACGAGTGCAGCAGAGTATGCTGGTCCTGCTATCACCATTTCTATTATTATTGCCGCTATTTGTGTGACAATGTCAGCATTGTTCTTTGCTGAATTTTCATCTCGACTTCCTCATTCAGGTGGCGTCTATCGCTATATTTATACAGTTTTTGGTGAATATCCTGCTTGGATTGCTGGATGGTTTATGATTATTGAATTCCTCGGTGCTATTTCAACGGCAGCATCTGGTTGGGGAGAATATTTCAAAGCCTTCCTGCAAACCTTTGGTATCTCGTTGCCAAAGGCTTTGAGTGGCCCATTTAACCCTGCAAATGGTACTTACATTGATATTGTTCCTGTCTTGTTGCTGCTTTTTGTGACCATTTTGGTACTTAGAGGGTCTAAGACAGCGCTTCGTTTTAATTCTGTTTTGGTTGTTTGTAAAATAGCGGTGCTGATTTTGTTCATCGCTTTGGGCTTGACAGCCATCAATGTGGATAACTGGAGCAATTTTGCCCCGTATGGTTTTGGTCAACTTTATGGCGGTAAAACGGGTATTATGGCAGGAGCGACACTCATGTTCTTTGCTTTTCTTGGTTTTGAGTCCATCTGTATGGCGGCTGATGAAACCAAAGACCCACAAAAGAAAGTTCCTCAAGGGATTTTCATTTCAATCGGTTTGGTAACTTTGCTTTATGTTCTATTTACTTTAGTCTTGACAGGAACGGTGAACTACACCAAACTCAATATTACTGACGTAGTACCGTTTGTGCTTCGTAGCATCGGTTTCCCACTGGCAGGGAATTTCGTGTCAGTTGTAGTTATTTTGACCTTGGTAACTGTCTGCATTTCAATGATGTATGCCTTGTCACGTATTATTTACAACATTAGTTGTGATGGTTTGTTGCCAGTGCAATTCCAAAAAGTATCAGCTACAAGCAAGGTGCCAAATAATGCGACTATTTTCGTGGGTATTGTTACCATGATTTTTGCAGGTATTTTACCGCTAGAACTTCTCGCTTTATTGGTTAATATCGTTACTTTAGCTTACTTGATTTTGTTGGCTTTAGGTGTGATTCAATTGCGCCGCGTACACGGAGAGCCAAAAGAAGGTGAATTTAGAACACCATTTGTACCTGTTCTACCAATTCTATCTATTATCATCTGTTTGTCATTGATGACTCAATGTGGCACAGAAGCATGGATTGGATTTTTCATTTCATTTGTTCTTGGTACAATTATTTACTTTGTCTATGGCTACCGCCATTCTAAAATTGGCAACGGTCAAGTAGATGATTAACAATCTCAGATAAAATATCCCTCCTAGGTCACCTAGGAGGGATATTTTATGTTTATGGCAAACGCATGCTATTGATTTTTTCTTCTGTTGGTGTGACGCGTAGGGTCTTTTGACCTGTGTAAGTCACAAAACCTGGCTTACCACCAGTTGGCTTGTTGAGTTTCTTAGCTTCAATCATATCCACCTGAACGAGGTTAGATAGCCTTGCCTTAGAATAATAAGCCGCTAATTCAGCTGCATCTGTTTTGACTTCATCGCTAGGATTGAGGTTGTCTTTGATGAGCACGTGACTACCAGGAATATCTTTGGCGTGGAACCAAAGTTCCCCTTTTTTGGCCAATTTAAAAGTCAATTCATCGTTTTGAAGATTATTGCGCCCAACCAGAATAATGGTCTTGCCGTCTGAAGCAAGGTATTGTTCTGGTTTTTTGCGTTTATGACGTTTGTCGCGCGTGCGACGTTTGACAAAACCAGTTTCCACCAATTCGTCACGAATGTCCTCGATGTCTGAAAGCGACGCATGATTGAGGGCTGTTTCCACACTTTCTAGGTAAGTGATGGTGTCTTTTGTTTCTTGGATAAGCCCCGTCAAATGCTTAACAGCTTCCTTTAATTTTTGGTATTTTTTGAAATAGCGTTGAGCATTTTGGCTTGGTGTTAAGCTCTTATCCAGTGCAATACGGATTTTGTCGTTGGTGTAGTAGTTGTCCAACTCCACAGAATCTTTGTTATTGGGCACAAGCGTGAGGTAAGTGGTTAAAAGTTCCCCTTTTTGGCGAAATTCTTCCGCGTTTTCAGTCGCCTGTAATTCCTTTTCTTGCTTGCCCAGTTTTTTGATGTTTTTGTCCAATTCCGTTTGCACCCGATGAATCAAATCGCTGGATTGCTGAGTTACACGATCACGCTCAGCCTTATCTTGGTAGAATATATCCAGTAATTCTGACAAGTTGTCAAACGTTTCCTTGCTATCTTCAAATAGCACTGGCGCAAACGATTTTTCAGTCAGATTGGGTTGGGCAGGACGATTAAAGAAAGCGTGGAATTGTTTTAATTTGTCTGTGCTGAGTTGGTGAGAGAGGTTTTCAGCCGTATCACGTCCTAAACCTTGGAAGAGTTTTTGCAGGTGACGTGGTGCCAAATCTTCCGTTTGCAGTATTTCAAATAAAGTCTGGTCTGGCACGGTAAAAGGATTTTTGGCATTGGTTTGAGGAGGGGCAACATAAGTTGAACCTGGTAAAATCGTACGGTAGCTATTTTGAGAGAAACCGATGTGTTTGATAGATTCGATGATTTTGTGCTCAGCCTTGTCAATCAAAATGATATTGCTGTGTTTTCCCATGATTTCGACCACCAAAGTGACCTTGATGTTGTCGCCAATTTCATTTTTATTAGAAAAGGCAATCTCCAAAATACGGTCATTTTCGATTTGACGAATATCCTCAATCACCGCACCTTGCAGGTATTTCCGCATAATCATCGTGAAAGTATTAGGCGTTTGCGGGTTTTGAAAATCTGCTTTTGTAATTTGCACCCGCCCAAAAACAGGGTGAGCAGATAGAAGAAGCTTGTAATTTTGACGATTGTTCCGAATGGTCAAGACAAGTTCACGCTCAAAAGGCTGATTGACCTTTTGCACCCGCCCATGAATCAGCTCGCCTTGGAGTTCCTTGGTTAAATGGTGTAGAAAAAAACCATCAAATGACATGATAAAAGTTGCCGTAAGGCTGTCAGTAGCAGCATCAAAGCCCCATAACCTTACGACGCCTCCTTTCTAATCTCATGTGTTCAATCCCTATATTATACCATAAAAAAAGCTATTTTAGTTAAGCGTAGAGAGTTAGAAAATGGTATAATTGGCGTGAAAGCAGTTGACAATGTAGAAATTACAGGAATATCAAAACATACAACTGAAAGAGCTATTGAACGTGGTGGTACAATTCAGACATTGACAGATGCTTTAATTAATCCGCTGGAAGTAACAAATACTAAGTACGATAAGGACGGTTTACCATCGAAACAATATCGTGGTGCAGTCTCTACCGTCGTTGTCAATCCAGATACTGGTAATGTTGTATCAACCAATCCAACATGAAGAAACATCAGAAAACGACATGGAGTTTATAAAAATGAAACTAAATAGCATTTATTCAAGTGATGAATTCAAAAAAATCAGTAGTCACTTGCCAAATTGGGAATACGATAAAGATTATTCCAAAAATGAAATCGATATCTTTGACGAACAACTAGAAGACGTCAACGATTTTATCGGTTACGAAAATGAAGCAGGTATTTTTATTTCAGAAATGATTTACAAATTGAGAAGTAACCCACAATATTAACATTTGTATGTCTCCAGCACCTAGAGAAATCGAGAAAACAAGAGATATAATTATAGCCCAAAAAAATTAATCAAATCTCTTGAAATTTTCAGAATTTAGTATATAATTATAAAAAAACACTATTTCAGGAGGATATTAGGATGAACATGACACAAGCTCTTACAAGTTGGCAAGGTTGGCGTAGGTAGAGTTGTGTTTATGTTGTGGCATAGATACGACTTTTAGAGTACTTCTAAAAAGTATCTATGCGCTAGTCTTAATGACAAAGTTGGATAAGGCGTGTAGTAGGCATTTACTACACGCTTTTCTTTTTAGCAGGCTCGATGATATGGCAATGATGAGAATGGTTTGACTGGCAAAGTCAGTCTTTAATAGGTGAGATAAAGGGAGACACGTATGAAAAATAAAGGACTTATTGGAACGTTAATTGTTTTAGTGGTATTAGTGGTGGGGTCAATGCTTTATGACCAAACCAAGAGTGATTCGCATCGCAATGAAAAGGTTAAAATCGGTATTTTGCAATACGTGACCCACGAGGCTTTGGATGAGATTGAGCGAGGGATTGAAGATGGTTTGGCTGATGCGGGTTATGACAAGTCAAATGCGGATATCACGGTTTTAAATGCTGAAGGGGATCAAAGTAAGATTCAGACCATGAGTAAGCAATTGGTCAATGCTAAAAGCGATGTTTTGATTGGGATTGCAACGCCAGCGGCACAAGGTTTGGCTTCGGCTACGAGTGATATCCCAGTTGTGATGGGGGCTATTTCAGACCCAGTTGGAGCAAAATTGGTTAAAAATCTTGGAAAACCAAATAGCAATGTAACAGGGGTTTCCAACCAAGTACCGCTCAAACAAACGGTAGAACTCATCCAAAGCATCACGCCAAATGCGAAAACGATTGGTGTTTTGTATGCTAGCAGCGAGGACAACTCAGTGTCACAAGTGGCTCAATTTAAAGAATATGCCAAATCTGCTGGCATCAATGTTGTGGAATACGCTGTGCCGTCAACTAATGAAATCACAACAACCATGTCTGTGATGACTGGCAAAGTCGATGCTATCTTTGTTCCTCAGGACAACACCATTGCTTCAGCTTTCACGAGCGTTGTGAGTGCAGCCAACGCAGCTAAAATCCCAATTTACTCATGCGTGGATACCATGGTTGAGCAAGGAAGCATTGCTTCTGTGGCACAGAGCCAATACGATTTGGGTGTCGAAACGGCTAAGATTGCCGTGAAATTATTGGCAGGTAAAAAAGTATCAGAAGTTCCTGTTAAGGTGGTCAATACAGGAACACCAACCTTGAATTTAAAAGCGGCTAAGGAGCTTGGCATTACTATTCCAGAAGACGTTTTGTCTCATGCAACCGTAGCCGTTGAGACAGATAAGAATTAGAAAAGGAGAGGCAAATGATTATTTCATCGGTTTCACAGGGGCTTTTGTGGGGAATTCTTGGACTCGGTATTTACCTCACGTTTCGTATTTTGAAATTCCCAGATATGACGACTGAGGGTTCTTTCCCCTTGGGTGGTGCAGTGGCGGTTACCTTGATGAATCAAGGCATTCATCCTATTCTAGCGACTTTTTCGGGAATGTTGGCAGGCTGTGTGGCAGGTCTTGTGACTGGCTTACTCTACACCAAAGGTAAAATTCCAACCATTTTGGCAGGGATTTTGGTAATGACCTCATGTAATTCTATCATGCTGATGATTATGGGGCGTGCTAATCTTGGTTTGCTGGATATTAAGACCATTCAAGACTTGCTGCCTTTTTCAGCAACAACTAACCTTTTGGTGATTGGGTTGTTAGCCGTTATTCTCGTGATTGCGGGGCTGATTTTCTTCCTATATACAAAACTTGGGCAGGCTTATATTGCTACGGGTGATAATCGTGATATGGCTAAGAGTTTTGGCATCAATACCGACCGTATGGAAGTCATGGGCTTGGTGGTTTCAAATGGGCTGATTGCCTTGTCAGGTGCTCTGATTAGTCAGCAAGATGGCTATGCTGATGTGTCAAAAGGGATTGGTGTCATTGTTATCGGTTTGGCTAGCATTATCATTGGTGAGGTGCTTTATTCGACCAATCTGACCTTATTAGAACGTCTTGTGGCAACGGTTGTGGGAGCTATCTTGTACCAATTCTTGATTGCTGGCGTGATTGCACTTGGTTTCAATACTAACTACCTCAAATTGTTTAGTGCCATTATTTTGGCTATTTGTCTTATGGTACCTGTTCTCAAAGATAAATTTTTCAAAGGAGTGACCTTATCGCGATGAAAAAAGTTGTAGAATTAAAAGAAGCGACCGTTCAGGTTAATAACGGTTTGGATAATGTCAAAACCATCCTTGACCATGTGAATTTGACGATTTATGAACATGATTTTTTGACAATTTTGGGTGGCAATGGTGCTGGAAAATCAACCCTTTTCAACGTGATTGCGGGGACTTTGATGTTGACTAGCGGCAGCATTTTCATCTTGGGTAAGGACGTGACCCATTTGTCTGCTGAGAAACGAGCGAGTGATTTGGCGCGTGTTTTTCAAGACCCTAAGATGGGAACGGCTCCTCGAATGACCGTGGCAGAAAACCTCCTTATTGCTAAATACCGTGGCGAAAAACGTGGTTTGGTCCCTCGCAACATTCACGCTTTTACAGAAGAATTTCAGGCCTTGGTGGCTAAGACTGGCAATGGTTTGGAAAAGCATTTGGAAACGCCGACAGGTCTTTTATCTGGGGGACAACGTCAGGCCTTGAGTTTATTGATGGCAACGCTCAAACGCCCTGAATTGTTGCTGCTGGATGAACACACCGCAGCCCTTGACCCCAAAACCAGCGTTTCTCTGATGCATTTGACCAATACGTTTGTCCAAAAGGACCAACTAACAGCCTTGATGATTACCCATCACATGGAGGATGCCTTGCATTATGGTAATCGCTTGATTGTCATGAAAGATGGTAAAATCGTCAAAGACCTCAATCAAGAGGAAAAGAAAGACATGACGATTGCGGATTACTACCAGCTGTTTGATTAAATGTGTGAAAGATGCCTTAGGGTATCTTTTTTTGCTGTTTAAAGCAATCTTTCCAAGTGTAAAAGAAGAAAATCTTCTGAAAATATGCTATAATGAAAGAGCTGTAATTCGACTTGTTAACCGTTTGGTGCAAGGACCGTTTGTATTATCATGAAGCAACTGGCGTTGCTTGTATTAAAAAATCAATGAAGGAGAAAACATCGTCATGAGCGATATTAAACTAATTGCCCTAGGTGGAGTCCGTGAAAACGGTAAAAACCTGTATGTGGTTGAAGTGAACGATTCTATTTTTATTTTAGATGCTGGTTTGAAATATCCTGAAAATGAACAATTGGGTGTTGATGAGGTCATTCCAAATCTAGATTATTTGATTGAAAATAAAAAACGTGTTCAAGGGATTTTCTTGACACATGGTCACGCAGATGCAATTGGGGCTTTGCCTTACATTTTGTCAGAAATGAAGGTACCTGTCTTTGGGTCACCACTTACGATTGAGCTTGCTAAGCTTTTTGTGAAGAAAAACAACAATGTGAAGAAATTCAATCAGTTTCATGTCATTGACGCAGAAACAGAGATTGAGTTTGCGGATGCGACCATTTCCTTCTTCAAAACGACCCATTCTATTCCAGAAAGTTTAGGGATTGTGGTTGGTACAGATGAAGGTCAAATTGTCTATACTGGTGATTTTAAATTTGACCAAGCTGCCCGTAAATACTACCGTACAGACTTAGCACGCTTGACTGAAATTGGTCGTGACGGCGTTTTGGCTTTGTTGTCAGATTCTGCCAATGCGACAAGTCATGTTTTAACGGCTAGTGAATCAGAAGTTGGGGCAGAAATTGATGACGTGATTGCCAATGCCGAAGGGCGTGTTATCATTGCGGCTGTGGCGTCAAACCTTTCTCGTATCCAACAAGTTTTTGATTCTGCCGCTGAACACCGTCGCCGTGTGGTCTTGACTGGTTTTGATGCGGAAAATATCATCCGTACCGCTATTCGCATGAAACGCTTGGGCGTGGCAGATGAAAAACTCATTGTTAAGCCAAAAGATATGCATAAATTCGAAGACCATGAATTGATTATCTTGGAAGCTGGACGTATGGGTGAGCCAATCAATGGTTTGCAAAAAATGGCTTTGGGACGTCACCGCTATGTTCAAATCAAAGACGGTGATTTGGTGTATATCGTAACCACTCCAAGCACTTCAAAAGAAGCTGTTGTGGCTCGCGTTGAGAACCTTATCTACAAAGCGGGTGGAACGGTTAAACTCATCACACAAGATTTGTGCGTATCTGGTCATGCCAATGCCCGTGACTTGCAATTGATGATTAACTTGTTGCAACCTAAATACCTCTTCCCTATCCAAGGGGAATACCGCAACCTTTCTGCCCACGCAGACTTGGCACAAGAAGTTGGGATGTATCCTGAGGACATTTATATTGTCAAACGTGGGGACGTTATGGTACTTGAAAAAGATGGTTTCCACCACGAAGGCAGTGTTCCTGCTGGTGATGTGATGATTGATGGAAATGCGATTGGTGATGTCGGGAATATCGTTCTTCGTGACCGTAAAGTCTTGTCAGAAGACGGTATTTTCATCGTGGCTTTGACAGTCAACAAACGTGAAAAGAAAATCGTATCAAAAGCTAAAATTCATACGCGTGGCTTTGTTTATGTGAAGAAAAGCCGTGATATCTTGCGAGAGGCAGCAGAATTGGTCAACCAAACAGTTGAAAATTACTTGGCACAAGACAGTTTTGACTGGGGCGAATTAAAAGGAGCTGTCCGTGATGACGTGGCTAAGTTCTTGTTTGACCAAACCAAACGCCGTCCAGCTATTTTACCAGTTGTCATGGAAGTGCGTTAATCCGTTTTGAAAAGGAGCAGAATGAGCATCTCAAGAATAAGGTTTTCCTTATTTTTGGGTGCTTTTTCTCGTTTTTTAAGCCAAAGCTTGGTATACTTGAGGTAATAATGATGAATTAAGCGTTTTCAAAAATACATAAAAAGGAGATGGTGGATGCGGTCTTTTGTAAACATGATTTTCTTTATTCTCAGACTTGTGTTTCGGCTGATTTGGAATCTTTTTTGGGGTTTGGTCGAGACGGTGGTGGTGCTGGGACTTCTAATTTTTGGCTTGCTTTATTACGCTAATCATAGCCAATCAGCTCTTGCCAATGCTATTTTAGATATCAAAGACCGTGTGGTGACTTATGTGTCCACACAAGATGACGATTTGGTTGGGTGTTTGAAAAACCTCACTATTGACCAGGACAGCCATCATGCGGGCGATCGTTGGGAAAATGCCAGTGCGACGGTTTATATTGATACGGACAACACGACCTTGGTTTATGCTTATGAAGAAGCCATCAGGGCTTGGAATGATACAGGGGCTTTTACCTTCAACATCGTTCCTGACAAGAGTTTGGCAGGGATTGTTTTGACCGAGTACTCAGATGCCCAATCAAAAGCCGCAGGAGTGGCCGAGGCTGAAACCGATGCTCTCACCAATGAAATCAAGTATGTCAAGGTCAAGTTGAACACCTATTATTTGACGGAGAACAACTACGGTTACAGTTATTATCGAATTGTTTACACGGCGGAGCATGAATTGGGGCACGCGATTGGCTTGGACCACGATGATAGCCAACAGTCTGTCATGCAATCATCAGGCTCTTATTATGGCATTCAGCCTGTTGATATTGAAAATGTCAAGAAACTTTATGCTTCTTAAAAATGGTTTGTTTGGAAAATCTGCTGATTTTGGCAGATTTTTTGACATTCTTCTAGTTTAACGACTCGTGATTTGGTAAAATAGACCTATGATTATTTTACAAGGTAATAAATTGGAACGCTCATTTTCGGGCGATGTGTTATTTGATAATATCAATATTCAAGTAGATGAAAAAGACCGCATTGCGCTGGTTGGGCGAAACGGTGCGGGAAAATCGACTTTGCTGAAAATTTTGGTTGGCGAAGAAGCACCGACTTCTGGTGAGATTAACCAAAAACGGGATTTAAGCCTGTCGTATTTGGCACAAGATAGCCGTTTTGAATCGGAAAATACGATTTTTGATGAAATGCTGCACGTTTTTGATGACGTGCGGAGCATGGAAAACCGTCTGCGTCGCATGGAAATGCAGATGGCAGAGGTGACAGGCGATGCCTTTGACCAGTTAATGTCAGATTATGACCGCTTATCAGAAGAATTTCGCGTGAAGGGCGGCTTTACCTACGAAGCGGATATCAAGGCTGTTTTAAACGGTTTTAAATTTGATGAATCCATGTGGCAAATGAAGATTTCGGAATTGTCAGGAGGGCAAAATACTCGCCTAGCCCTTGCCAAAATGTTGCTGGAAAAACCAGAACTTTTGGTCTTGGACGAGCCGACCAACCACTTGGATATCGAAACCATTGCTTGGCTGGAAAATTATTTGGTCAATTACCAAGGCGCCTTGATCATCGTCAGCCACGATCGTTATTTCTTGGATAAGGTAGCAACGATTACGCTGGACTTGAATCCGCATTCGCTTGACCGTTATGTGGGTAATTATTCGACTTTCATGGACTTGAAGGCAGAAAAATTAGCCCTTGAAGCCAAAAATTACGAAAAACAAGCCAAAGAAATTGCCAAATTGGAAGGTTTCGTGCAACGCAATATCGTTCGAGCCTCAACGACAAAACGTGCCCAAGCCCGCCGCAAACAATTAGAGAAAATGGAACGTTTGGATAAACCAAGCGCTGGGCAAAAATCAGCCCATATGACCTTCCACGCGGACAAGGTTTCAGGAAATGTGGTCTTGACCGTCACAGATACGGCAATTGGTTACGACAATCATATCTTGTCTGAGCCGATTAACATTGACGTTAAAAAATGCGATGCCATTGCCATCGTCGGACCAAATGGTATTGGTAAATCAACCTTGATTAAGTCTATCGTGGGGCAAGTGCCATTTATCAAGGGAACTGCTACTTACGGTGCCAATGTCGAAGTGGGTTACTATGACCAAACGCAGTCTAATCTCACGCGGACCAACACCGTGCTGGACGAATTGTGGAATGATTTTTCAACCACGCCAGAAGTGGACATTCGTAACCGTCTGGGAGCTTTTCTTTTCTCAGGAGATGACGTCAAAAAATCAGTTGCTATGCTATCAGGTGGCGAACGTGCTCGCTTGCTTCTTGCGAAATTGTCAATGCAGAATGACAATTTCCTTATCCTAGATGAGCCAACCAACCACTTGGATATTGATAGCAAGGAAGTTTTGGAAGACGCCTTGATTGATTTTGATGGCACCCTTCTCTTTGTCAGTCACGACCGTTATTTCATTAACCGCGTGGCAACAAAAGTGCTTGAAATCTCTGAAAAAGGCTCAATCCTTTATCTTGGTGATTATGATTATTACCTTGAGAAAAAAGCGGAGCTGGAAGAAATGGAACGTTTGAAAGCCGAAGAAGCACAGGAAAAAACAGTTGCCATTGTTGAAAAAGCGCCAGCTAATGATTATCAAGCGCAAAAAGCTAACCAAAAGGAACTTCGCAAACTCACACGCCGAATCGCAGAAATTGAAAATCAATTAGAAGACATTGAAGCGCGTGAAGAAGGAATCAACCAAGCGATGTTAGCCACAAATGATGCCGTAGAACTCGTTGATTTGCAAAAAGAATTGGATGCCTTG
>NZ_DEQF01000046.1:0-25313 GCF_002360305.1 Streptococcus sp. UBA3373
CTGGACTTTAAGGAATAGAAAAAAGTGAATGATTTGTCTTTTAATATCAAAAATAATTCGTTTTTTAGGGTTTCTTTTAAATCTAGCATGGTATTTTTCTGAAAATTATGGTAAAATTAATCAAATCATATTTTGGAGGAACTTATGAAAGCGATTATTACGGTTGTTGGTAAGGATAAAAAAGGGATTGTTGCTGCTGTGTCAGCAAAAATTGCTGAATTAGGTTTGAATATTGATGATATTTCGCAAACAGTTTTGGACGAATTTTTTACCATGGTGGCTATTGTTTCATCTGACGAGCAGCAAGATTTTACGCAATTGCGTGCTGAATTTGAGGCTTATGGGGAATCTTTGAACGTTAAAATTAACATTCAAAGCGAAGCGATTTTTGATGCGATGCACAACATTTAAGGAGAGAAAGCGTGGATATTAAACAAGTCACTGAAACGATTGCGATGATTGAAGAGCAGAACTTTGATGTTCGTACGATTACCATGGGGATTTCTCTTCTTGATTGTATTGATTCTGACATTAACAAGGCAGCTGATAAGATTTATAAGAAGGTTGTGGAAAAAGCGGGATCGCTGGTCCAAGTTGGAGATGAGATTGCAGCTGAATTGGGTATTCCAATTGTGAATAAGCGAGTTTCTGTGACGCCGATTTCTATTATTGGGGCAGCGACAGATGCGACGGATTACTTGCCTTTGGCTCATGCTTTGGATAAAGCTGCTAATGATATTGGAATTGATTTTATTGGTGGATTTTCTGCCTTGGTTCAAAAAGGTTACCAAAAAGGTGATGAAATCTTGATCAATTCTATTCCTCGTGCGCTTGCAGAAACGTCTAAGGTGTGCTCTTCGGTCAATATTGGATCAACGAAGTCAGGTATTAACATGACAGCGGTGGCTGATATGGGTCGTGTTATCAAAGAAACGGCTGAATTGTCAGACTTAGGTGCGGCGAAATTGGTTGTTTTTGCAAATGCTGTGGAGGATAATCCTTTCATGGCGGGTGCCTTCCACGGTGTTGGTGAAGCAGATGTTGTTATCAATGTCGGCGTTTCTGGACCTGGTGTGGTGAAACGTGCTCTTGAAAAAGTGCGTGGTGAAAGCTTCGATGTGGTTGCAGAAACGGTTAAAAAGACGGCTTTCAAAATCACTCGTATTGGTCAATTGGTTGGGCAAATGGCCAGTGAGCGTTTGGGGGTTAAATTTGGGATTGTTGACCTATCTTTGGCGCCAACACCTGCTATCGGGGATTCTGTTGCTCGTGTCCTTGAAGAAATGGGCTTGGAAGCTGTGGGAACACATGGGACAACAGCGGCTCTTGCTTTGTTGAATGACCAAGTGAAAAAAGGTGGTATCATGGCTTGTAACCAAGTTGGTGGTTTGTCAGGTGCTTTTATCCCTGTTTCTGAAGACGAGGGAATGATTGCTGCGGTACAAAATGGTTCGCTGAATTTGGAAAAATTAGAAGCAATGACGGCTATCTGTTCTGTTGGATTGGACATGATTGCTATTCCTGAGGATACGCCACATGAAACCATTGCGGCTATGATTGCGGATGAAGCGGCTATTGGTGTTATCAACCAAAAAACAACGGCTGTCCGTATTATTCCAAAAGGAAAAGAAGGCGACATGATTGAATTTGGTGGTTTACTGGGAACGGCACCTGTTATGCGTGTCAATAGTAACTCTTCTGCTGACTTTATCAAGCGTGGGGGGCAGATTCCAGCACCTGTTCATAGCTTTAAAAACTAATTGCATACACGACCTAGGGTTGCTACAGCTGCCTCTAGGTTTTTTCTTTTTAAAATCTTTGCACTCACCACATCAGTATGTCGTAGCGCTTGAAAAATGTGCTATAATGAAGGGGTACAATGCAAGCGGATACGAGTTTTAGTTTTTAGGTGAATCAATCTAGGAGGAAGCATTATGGTCGCAACAAAATTGTATATTATTCGTCATGGAAAAACGATGTTTAACACAATTGGTCGTGCACAAGGTTGGAGTGATAGTCCGCTAACGCCTGAAGGGGAACGTGGTATTGAAGAACTCGGATTGGGTCTGAAAGATTCGGGTATCCAGTTTAAGGCTGCTTTTTCGAGCGATAGTGGACGGACCTTGCAAACTATGGAGATTATTTTGCGAGAATGTCAGCAAGAAGCGATTCCTTATACGCGTGATAAACGCATTCGTGAGTGGTGTTTTGGTAGCTTGGACGGTGGCTATGATGGGGAACTTTTCCACGGGGTTTTGCCACGAATTGTGGATAAGGATATGTCAAAACTCACTTATCAAGAAATGGTCGAAGCCATTCGTCAAGTAGATACGGCAGGATGGGCTGAAACTTGGGAAGTGTTGAGCACTCGTATTTTGGCAGGTTTCACAGAAATTGCTGAACAAATGGAGGCTACTGGTGGTGGCAATGCTATTGTCGTGAGTCACGGCATGACCATTAGTACTTTTTTATGGTTAATTGACCATTCAACGCCAAGAGGACTTGGTTTAGATAATGGTAGTGTTTCTGTTGTGGATTATGCCGATGGCAAATTCACAATCGAATCAATTGGTGATATGAGTTATCGTTTACGCGGTAAACAGCTATTAGAAGAAAGAGAAAATGAGAAAAAAGCGTAGTGTATTAGTAATTAGTTTAGTATTGGCCTTAATTATTGGCTTTTTGCTAACGGTTTTTCTGTTGGTTAGAGATGATAAGATTCAGACGGCCTCGAATGCAGCGCCAACAGCTCAAACAGAAGCATCCTCTAAGGAGCAGACGTCTGAATTGCCAAAAGTTTCCAGTGATTCTTGGGAGTTGGTTTTGGTCAATCGCGACAATACCAAGGAAGAAATGAATCCCGATGTCACGCAAATTGGCAATATTTATGTAGATTCTCGGATTGCTAACGCGGTTCAAGGCTTTTTGGCTGAAGCTCAGACGATTGACCCTAGTGAACACTTGATTTCTGGCTACCGCAGTGTTGCCTATCAAGAATCTTTATTTAACAGTTATGTAGCACAAGAAATGGCAGCCAATCCAAATCTCACTCAAGCAGAAGCTGAAGAAGTGGTTAAAACGTATTCTCAACCAGCAGGAGCGAGCGAACACCAAACGGGGCTCGCCATTGACATGAGTACAGTGGATTCTTTAAATGAGAGTGACCCTAATGTGGTAGCAAAAATCCAAGAAATTGCTCCTAAATATGGCTTTATTTTGCGTTTTCCTGAAGGCAAGAGTGACTCGACTGGTGTTGATTACGAGGACTGGCATTTCCGCTATGTCGGACCTGAATCAGCCAAATACATTACTGAGCACAACTTGACTTTGGAAGAATACATTGCTTTGTTGAAGGAGAATAATCAATGAGTTCGAGATTTTCTTTCAAACAGTTTTTGCTCTTTATTGCCGTTTTTTTAGTCGGGGTGGTTACCCCGCTTTATCTCAATCGCTCGGTGCCAAGTTCCTCAGAAAAAATGGCGGTTTCTTACAATCAAAAAGCTTTTTTTGAGGAAATTGCTCCTACGGTTCAAAAAGTGGCTAAATCTTATGGGGTTTCCCCGTCAATTATCCTAGCACAAGCAGCTCTAGAATCTGATTATGGCAGCAATTTATTAGCTGTCAAATACCATAATTTATTTGCCATCAAGGCTCAATCTGGTCAAAAATCGGTTAAATTAACCTATCAGACTTATTTTTTAAACAAATGGCAAACCAAAGAAGGACGCTTTGTGGTTTACAAATCTTGGACAGATGCCATTTATGATTATTGTGACTTATTGCAATCAGGCAAATTGCACGATAGCCAAAGTGCTTATGATATTTTGGTATCTAATAAAGGTTATAAAAAGCCTGCTCAAGCCTTGCAAGACATTGGATTTAGTAGCGACCCTGATTATGCCACAAAACTAATAAAGATTATCGAAACTTACGATTTAACGAAATACGATGCCTGATTAGCACTCTAAAAAAAGAGTGCTAATTTTTTGAGTTTTTCTCTTGACAGTCCCGAAGAAAAGAGTATAATAAAATTATGGTTAGCAGTTAACAGGTGTTAGTGCTAAAAGACGAAGGGAGGCATGAGATGATTACACAACGTCAAAATGACATCTTGAATGTCATTGTCGAATTGTTTACGCAGACACATGAACCCATCGGCTCTAAGACTTTGCAAGCAAGCATTGATTTGAGTAGCGCGACTATTCGAAACGATATGGCCAAGTTAGAAAAATTGGGCTTGCTTGAAAAGGCGCACACCTCTAGTGGACGCATGCCCAGTGCTGCTGGATTCAAATACTTTGTAGAACATTCCTTGAATCTAGATAGTATTGATGAGCGTGACATTTATCAAGTCATCAAAGCGTTTGACTTTGAACCATTTAAATTAGATGATATTTTGCATAAGGCAAGTCAGATTTTATCGGATATGTCGGGTTACACTTCCGTTATTTTGGATGTTGAACCTGCTTGCCAAAAACTGACAGCTTTTGATATCGTTCAGTTGTCAAATCACGATGCTTTAGCTGTTTTAACTTTGGATGAATGTAAACCTGCGACCATACAATTTGCGATTCCGAAAAACTTTATGTTGAAGGATTTGGCGACCTTAAAAGATATTGTCAATGAACGGTTATTAGGACGCACGGTGATGGATATCCATTACAAGTTGCGGACTGAGATTCCTCAAATTTTGCAAAAGTATTTCACTGTAACGGATAATGTATTGAATTTGTTTGATTATATTTTTGCGGATTTGTTTAAGGAATTGGTCTTTGTGGCTGGTAAGGTTCATTCGTTAGACTATGCTAGCTTAGAAACCTATCGTTTCCTTGATGACAAGCAACGGGTTGCCTTAGCATTAAGGTCTTCGATGAAAGAAGGTGAGGTTGCATCGGTTCAGGTGGCAGATAGTGAAGAAGCTGCCTTGTCTAATGTAACTGTCTTGACCCATCGCTTTTTGATTCCTTATCGTGGATTTGGTCTGCTTAGCTTGATTGGACCCATCGATATGGATTATCGTCGAAGTGTTAGCTTGATCAATGTTATCGGGCGTGTCTTGGCGATGAAGCTTGGTGATTATTACCGTTATTTAAATAGTAATCACTACGAGGTCAACTAAATTTGGTAATGAATGTGATAAAAAGATAAGGGAGGGACACAGTGTCTGAAGAAAAGAAAAACGAAGAACTTCAAAAAGAAGTTGAAGCCACTGATGTTGTGACTGAAGAAAAAGAAACCGAGCAAACACCAGAGGATGCTCAAAACGAAGCATTGCAAAAAGCTTTAGAGCGTGCGGAAGATTTGGAAAACAAATACCTTCGTGCTCATGCTGAAATGCAAAATATCCAGCGTCGTGCAAATGAAGAACGTCAACAATTGCAAAAGTATCGATCACAAGATTTAGCCAAAGGTATTTTGCCAAGTTTGGATAATTTGGAACGTGCCCTTGCGGTTGAAGGCTTGACAGATGACGTTAAAAAAGGTCTTGAAATGACCCGCAATAGCTTGATTCAAGCCCTTAAAGAAGAGGGTGTTGAAGAAGTGGTTGTGGATAACTTCGACCATAACTTGCACATGGCTGTTCAAACCTTGCCTGCTGATGATGACCATCCTGTGGATAGCATCGCAGAAGTCCTTCAAAAAGGCTATAAATTACACGACCGCTTGCTTCGTCCAGCAATGGTTGTCGTCTATAACTAATGAAAACAAAAGGTTAGTTTGTTTGATTGTGAACTAGCAATAAAAAATGTAAAAAACGATTTAAAAAATAGAGGTAAAGATTATGTCTAAAATTATTGGTATTGACTTAGGTACTACAAACTCAGCTGTCGCAGTTCTTGAAGGAACTGAAGCAAAAATCATTGCAAACCCAGAAGGTAACCGTACAACACCTTCAGTTGTATCATTCAAAAATGGTGAAATCATCGTTGGTGATGCTGCAAAACGTCAAGCAGTAACAAACCCTGATACTATTATTTCAATCAAATCTAAAATGGGTACTTCTGAAAAAGTATCTGCTAACGGTAAAGAATACACACCACAAGAAATTTCAGCTATGATTCTTCAATACCTTAAAGGTTATGCTGAAGATTACCTTGGTGAAAAAGTAACAAAAGCTGTTATCACTGTTCCTGCTTACTTCAACGACGCACAACGTCAAGCAACAAAAGACGCTGGAAAAATCGCTGGTTTGGAAGTCGAACGTATCGTTAACGAACCAACAGCTGCTGCCCTTGCTTATGGTCTTGATAAAACAGATAAAGATGAAAAAATCTTAGTATTTGACCTTGGTGGTGGTACATTCGACGTGTCAATCCTTGAACTTGGTGATGGTGTCTTTGATGTATTGGCAACAGCAGGTGATAACAAACTTGGTGGGGACGACTTTGACCAAAAAATCATTGATTGGTTAGTTGCTGACTTCAAAAACGAACATGGTGTAGATCTTAGCCAAGATAAAATGGCTCTTCAACGTTTGAAAGATGCTGCTGAAAAAGCTAAGAAAGACCTTTCAGGTGTGACACAAACACAAATTTCACTTCCATTCATCACTGCAGGTGCTGCTGGACCTCTTCACTTGGAAACAAGCCTTACACGTGCGAAATTTGATGATTTGACTCGTGATCTTGTTGACCGTACAAAAACACCAGTTCGTCAAGCTCTTCAAGATGCTGGTCTCTCAATGTCTGACATTGACGAAGTTATCCTTGTCGGTGGTTCAACTCGTATCCCTGCCGTTGTAGAAGCTGTTAAAGCTGAAACTGGCAAAGAACCAAACAAATCAGTTAACCCTGATGAAGTAGTTGCTATGGGTGCTGCTATCCAAGGTGGTGTTATCACTGGTGATGTTAAAGACGTCGTTCTTCTTGACGTAACTCCATTGTCACTTGGTATCGAAACTATGGGTGGTGTATTTACAAAACTTATCGATCGTAACACTACTATCCCAACTTCTAAATCACAAGTCTTCTCAACAGCTGCTGATAACCAACCAGCTGTAGATATCCACGTTCTTCAAGGTGAACGTCCAATGGCTGCTGATAACAAAACTCTTGGTCGTTTCCAATTGACTGATATCCCAGCTGCACCTCGTGGTATCCCTCAAATCGAAGTAACATTTGATATCGATAAAAACGGTATCGTATCTGTTAAAGCTAAAGACCTTGGTACTCAAAAAGAACAACACATCGTTATCCAATCTAACTCAGGTTTGACTGATGAAGAAATTGAAAAAATGATGAAAGATGCAGAAGCTAACGCAGAAGCTGATGCTAAACGTAAAGAAGAAGTTGACCTTCGTAACGAAGTTGATCAAGCTATCTTTGCAACAGAAAAAACAATCAAAGAAACTGAAGGCAAAGGCTTTGATACAGAACGTGATGCTGCTCAATCTGCTCTTGATGAATTGAAAGCTGCTCAAGAAGCTAACAATCTTGAAGATATGAAAGCTAAACTTGAAGTTCTTAATGAAAAAGCTCAAGCACTTGCTGTTAAAATGTACGAACAAGCTGCTGCAGCTCAACAAGCAGCACAAGGTGCTGAAGGTGCTCAATCAACTGACTCATCAGACAATGGTGATGACGTTGTTGACGGCGAATTTACTGAAAAATAATTCATCCAAGAAACGTTAGGGTTCCATTTTACGAAACGGCCCTAGCTATTTGCAGATGACTTACTGACTGAATGAAGTTAATCGACTTTGTTTCTTGATAAGTTATAAAGAATCCAGAGGTTGCAAAACATCAACCTCTGTTTTTGAATAAGTAGTAGCATTATGTTGACCAATCTTTTTAATGATGAAGAAAGGAAAGTGCTCAGAAATGAGCACGGGCTACGGACTGTGTCAGATAGATAGATTTTTCGAGGACGTCAATATTTCTTGTCGCATCTTCTATTTGACTTTGTCCGCTTAACGCCCTTTGTATCTTAATTATGAATAATACAGAATTTTACGATCGTTTGGGTGTTTCAAAGGACGCTTCGCAAGATGAGATTAAAAAAGCTTATCGCAAAATGTCGAAAAAATATCACCCAGATATAAATAAAGAACCTGGTGCAGAAGAAAAGTACAAAGAAGTTCAAGAAGCCTATGAAACCTTAGGTGACGAACAAAAACGTGCTGCTTACGACCAATACGGTGCTGCTGGAGCCAACGGTGGCTTCGGTGGTGGTACCGGTGGCTTTGATGGCTTTAACGGTGGAGCTGGATTTGGCGGCTTTGAAGACATCTTTTCAAGTTTCTTCGGTGGCGGTGGTGCAACACGTAATCCAAATGCACCTCGTCAGGGGGATGACTTACAATACCGTGTAGACTTGACTTTTGAAGAAGCTGTCTTTGGTGTTGAAAAAGAAGTGTCTTACAACCGTGAAGCAACGTGTGAAACCTGCTCTGGTACAGGAGCTAAGCCAGGTACTAGCCCTGTAACATGTAGCCGTTGTCATGGTCAAGGTGTCATTAACGTCGATACACAAACCCCACTTGGTATGATGCGTCGTCAAGTCACTTGTGATGTCTGCCACGGTACTGGTAAAGAAATCAAAGACCCATGTCCCACTTGTCATGGTAGTGGTCATGAAAAGAAAAGACACAAAGTATCTGTTAAAATCCCAGCAGGGGTTGAAACAGGTCAACAAATCCGCTTGCAAGGTCAAGGGGAAGCTGGCTTTAACGGTGGACCTTATGGTGACCTCTTTGTCATCATTAAAGTCTTACCAAGCAAGGAATTTGAACGTGACGGCTCAACCATCTATTACAGCATGAACATTAGTTTTGTTCAAGCAGCTCTTGGTGATACGGTTGAAGTACCAACTGTACATGGTAAGGTTGAATTGACAATTCCAGCAGGAACACAAACAGGTAAGACTTTCCGTCTAAGAGGTAAAGGGGCTCCTAAATTGCGTGGTGGCGGTCAAGGTGACCAACACGTTACCGTTAATATTGTAACCCCAACAAAACTCAACCCTGCCCAAGTTGCAGCATTGAAAGATTTTGCTAAGGCTGGTGGTGACAAGCCAGTCACTCTTAAGAAAAAAGGTTTGTTCGATAAAGCCAAAGATTTTTTCGAAGGGGAATAAGATAGAAAGAGGTTAGACCAAGAGGTCTAGCTTCTTTTTTGTGGCACTTCATCTGTATGGGGACAGATTGATCTAAATTTTCTGGAAAGTCTTTTGCTAAGATGATAAAATACAGTCATGGTTAGATATAAAGCAACAATTTCTTATGATGGGAGGCTCTTTGCTGGTTTTCAGCGTCAGACAAGTGAGCGTTCGGTTCAAGAAGAGTTAGAAAAAACCTTGCAAAAGCTAAATAGTGGTCAACCTGTTAAGGTACACGGTGCTGGGCGGACAGATTCGGGTGTGCATGCTTATGGGCAAGTTGTGCATTTTGATTTGCCGCAAGCGCGTGATGTGGAAAAATTGCGATTTGGTTTGGATACGCAATCGCCAGAGGATATGGATGTGGTGCGTGTCGAACAAGTTAGCGATGACTTTCATGCTCGCTACAACAAGCATAGCAAAACCTACGAATTTTTAGTGGATGCGGGACGTCCTAAAAATCCGATGATGCGGCATTACGCTACGCATTACGCTTATCCGTTGGATTTGGCTGCTATGCAAGAGGCTATTAAGGATTTGGTGGGAACGCACGATTTTACGGGTTTTACCGCCTCTGGAACATCGGTGGAAAATAAGGTGCGTACGATTACACGAGCGACAGTTGACATTGATGAAAAGACAGGTTTTTATGTCTTTACGTTTAGCGGCAATGGCTTTTTGTACAAACAAGTGCGTAACATGGTGGGAACCTTGTTGAAAATCGGTAACGGTCGGATGCCAGTCAGTCAAATTCAGACGGTTTTGGAGTCGAAAAATCGTGATTTGGCAGGACCAACGGCAGCAGGCAATGGGCTTTATTTGAAGGAGATTATTTATGACGAATAATTATATTTTGGCTATTTCAGGAAACGATATTTTCAGTGGCGGTGGGCTTTATGCTGATTTGGCAACCTACACGACCAATAAGCTCCACGGCTTTTTGGCTGTGACGTGTTTGACAGCATTGACAGAAAAAGGTTTTGACGTTTTTGCAACCGATGAAACCGTCTTTTCTCACCAGCTCAATAGCCTAAAAGATGTGCCGTTTTCAGGTATCAAATTAGGCTTGTTGCCCAATGTGACAATTGCTGATTTGGCACTGGATTTTGTTAAAACGCATCAAGAGATTCCTATCGTGTTGGACCCTGTTTTGGTTTGTAAGGAAAAACATGATGTGGAAGTGTCAGCTCTGCGTGATGAGTTGTTGAAATTCTTCCCTTACGTGACCATTATCACACCAAACTTGGTAGAAGCGGAGCTATTGACCCAAAAATCAATCAAAACCTTGGACGATATGAAGGCAGCTGCCAAACAATTGCACCAGTTAGGCGCAAAATATGTGGTGGTTAAGGGTGGCAATCGTTTGAGTCAAGACAAGGCGATTGATGTCTTTTATGACGGTGAAGATTGGACTGTTTTGGAATCACCCGTCCTTGACAATAACAATATCGGTGCGGGTTGTACGTTTGCCTCAAGCATTGCCAGTCAATTGGTGCTTGGGCATTCACCAAAAGAGGCGGTGAAACTGTCAAAAGACTTTGTCTATCAAGCTATTCGCCATTCAGACCAATACGGAGTAAAGCAGAATTATGAGGAGAACTAATACACGTGATATTGCCTTGATGGCGGTTTTGACGGCTTTGAGCGTGGTTTTAGCCTATATCCATATTCCGACACCAACAGGTTATTTGACCCTGTTAGATGCTGGTATTTATTTCACGGCGTTTTACCTTGGATCAAGAGCTGGTGCGGTTGTGGGTGGCTTGTCAGGCTTTTTGATTGATTTACTGCTGGGGTATCCTCAGTACATGATTCACAGTCTGATTGCCCACGGTGCCCAAGGTTACTTTGCTGGTTGGAGCGGGAAAAAGCGACCTTTGGGGTTGATTTTGGCGAGTGTGTCAATGGTTGGTTGGTATTTTATCGCGACTTTGCTACTGGGCTATGGTCTGGGTGCAGCTTTGGCTGGTATTTTGGGCAATCTCTTGCAAAACTGCTTTGGAATGCTGGTTGGTTACTTGATTTACCTCGCTTATTCACGCATCGAAAAGCGCTAATAGCTAAAGAAAACAAAGGAAGAAGGTTAGCATGGATTTAAAGGAATTAGAAACACAAACGCGTGCGATTGTTGTTGATGTCATTGAACGCTCTGCTATTAAAAAAGGACAGCTTTTTGTCCTTGGCTTATCATCAAGCGAAGTTATCGGAGGTAACATTGGCAAGAATAGCAGCGCTGAGGTTGGCGAAGTGGTTGTGTCAGTGCTATTGGAAGAACTGGGAAAACGTGGCATTCACTTGGCTGTTCAAGGCTGCGAACATTTAAACCGTGCTTTGGTGGTAGAAAGAGAAGTGGTAGAGGCAAAAGATTTGGAAATCGTCAATGTCATTCCTAACCTGCACGCAGGTGGCAGCGGTCAAGTGGCAGCCTTCAAATTGATGTCAGACCCTGTGGAAGTTGAAGAAGTCGTGGCTCATGCTGGCTTGGATATTGGCGATACTTTTATTGGTATGCACGTCAAACGCGTCCAAGTTCCTTTGATTCCAGTGAGTCGTGAATTGGGGAAAGCGCACGTTACGGCCCTTGCTAGCCGTCCAAAATTAATTGGTGGCAATCGTGCGACCTACACGCCTGACCCTATTCGTAAGAGTTTAATCTGATAACACAAAAACCAGTACAGACGTACTGGTTTATTTGCTTTTGACAGGGTTAGTGTACATGGTTGGCAAGGCAATGCCATGCTCCAAAAGCGCTTCTTGGTAAAGGCTATAAAATTGAGTGTAAATTTCCTCTTGAGTGCCGTTTTGAACGATGATATTCACACGAAAGACGAGCTGCGAAGCCGTATTGGTTCGTGGTCCTAAAATGCTCGGTTGTCCAACAATGGCAGGATAATTGGCAAGCTCTTCAGCGTTGACTTGCTTGATAATTGTTGAAATACCTTCCAAATCACTATGCGCATAAATGGGAATGTCAATTTGCACACGCATATTGCCGCGAGATTTGTTTGACACGACAGTGATATTGCGGTTGGGAATGAAATTCAAGGTACCATCAAAACCACGAACTTGAGTAGTGCGGATACCCACGCTGGCAATAGTTCCCTCCACAGAATCCAACACCACAGAGTCCCCCACTTCAAATTGATTTTCAAGTAAAATGAAGAATCCATTGACCACGTCGGTCAAAAAACCTTGAGCTCCAAGTCCAATAGCAACCCCAGCAAGCCCAGCCCCAGCAAGAAGGCTGTAAATTGGAATGCCTAATACATAAAGCACACAATAAATGAGCATAAAATACAAGGTGTAATTCATGATATTGTGAAGTAGCTTGATGATGGTCTTTTGCCGAGCCTCTGTCTGATGCGACAAGCTAATGGATTTTTTGATGGCATGCTCAAAAATAAATTCAGCCACTCGCTTGGCAATAAGAAACAAAAGCAAAATAATGAGCAGCGAAACGACCTTAGAAATCACATTAAAAGCCACCTGCTCAACATGAAGTTGTTCAATGTAATCGTTAATAATTTTCATACTATTTAGTTTAGTAAAAAATAGTAGAAGAGGCAAGCTATAGATAAATAAGGATAAGGTTTTTTATTAAGTGGAGATTTTTTAAACTTTAGTTTAAAATAAGAAATTAATTAGAAACTTGGAGTCATAGATGGATTTTATTTCACTAGTAAATGCTCATTATGAGGATCTCAATCTTCAAGAGAAAAAAATAGTTGCTTATTTGCAGCAATTAGAGACACCTCCTAAGGAGTTGACTAGTCGAAGATTAGCAGATGCTTTCTTGTTTCACGTTCAAGTATTTTTCGATTGTTAAAAAAATTAAATCTTGAGAGTTTTGCAGAATTGAAGTACATTCTTCAAAAAGATAGTTCTCCAAAAGCGTTTAAGAAGGAATCAAGCTTTACTAAAGTTGTACAAAATTATCACACTTATATTGATCAAATTTTTGAAAAATTAAATTTAACTTCGGTTATTAAATTATTGATAAAAACCAATACACTTTACCTATATGGTACAGGCAATGAACAGAAGCTTGAAGTTGAAATGCTTAGATGCTATTTACCTCTGTAGGAAAAAAGGTTATCGTTTTTTTGATAAGGGTGAATACGATTACCTGAAGGATAATATGACAAAAAAAGATTTATTGATTTTGTTATCTTATAAGGGTGAATCCGCAGAAGGAGTAAATTTATTAATAGATAGTCAAATAAGAGGAATAACAAGAGTAGTTTTTACTTGTACTTCAAGAAATACGATGGCCCAATTATCTGATTATTGTCTTTACGTACCAACAGAATAAATAAAAACTCCTACTAGGTTAACTTATGAAGTAAGTACTACTTTTTATTTTATTATTGAACAATTATTCTTAGAATATGTAGATGAGTTAGAAAGGAGTCAAAAGGGTGACACTAAGCGAAATAGTTCATAGAAAAAAACTAAAAATGACACCAATTGATTGGCAGATTTATGATTATTTAACTTCTTCTGCTAGTACTAATATCACAATTTCGAGTGTAGCGGCTCATACTCATGTTTCAACAACAACTGCCTTTAGATTCTGTCAAAAATTAGGTTTAACTGGTTTTGGTGAACTAAAAGCAATCTTGAAGGAAGTTTCTGATAACAAAATTGCTAATCGTGATTTGGTTTGAAGAACTTATCATGATATTGTAGAATATATTGATAGATATGAAATCTCACAATTAAAAGATAAGTTGTTTGAAAGCAAAGAAATATATATTCGCCTATAGTGAATTGGAGTTGAGGTTAGCAAAAGAGTTTCAACGAATTTTTTTCCCATTAATAAGCCGATTTTTATTTTACCAAATACAAAATCTTTAAGTGCTACTTTTGATGAGATAAGAAATAATATTTTGTTTTTCTTGTCTATTGATAGTAACATAGATTATCCGATTATTTTACATGACAGTCATCAAATGAGCAGTGTGTATACAGTTTTACTAAGTGATGTACGGTATATACCCGTTATTTCAAATGAACATATGTTGATTCCGACTGTGGATGATAGTCGCCATTCCGATTTTAGATATTCACAAATGCTTATTACACCTTCTATTTTGGCGCTTGAAATGCTTTATTTGAAACTACAATTAGAATAATGGACAATTTTACATTTTTAGTAAAAAAGTTTAAAAGGAGAGCATATTTATAAAACTGCTAGGAACGGTTGCCTAGTAGTTTTTTTTATATCTATAATAAAAAATGTAAACGGAAACAAAACATTGAGGTGAAAGAATGAATAGTAGAAACTGGTGGCAATCTGAAGTTATTTATCAAATTTACCCATGGAGTTTTCAAGATAGTAATAGTGACGGAGTTGGAGATATACAAGGAATTATTTCGCGCTTGGATTATTTAGCAGATCTAGGAATAACCTCCATTTGGATAAGTCCAATTTACCAATCTCCTATGGCAGATAATGGATATGATATCTCAGATTATTATACTATTGCTCCAGAGTTTGGAACAATCGATGATTTTAAGGATTTATTACATGAAGCTAAAAAGCGAGACATAAAAATTATTTTAGATTTAGTAGTTAATCATACCTCAGATGAACATATCTGGTTTCAGAAAGCATTAAGAGACAAAAATTCAAAATATAGAAATTACTATATTTTTAAAGAGTCTCCTACTCCTCCAACAAATTGGTGTTCGATTTTTGGAGGAAATGTCTGGGGAAAAACTCCCTGAGTTAAGAAATGAAATCTATACAATGATTAACTAGTGGTTAGACTTAGAAATTTCGGGATTTAGAGTTGATGCGATTACATTTATTAAAAAAGATCTTAAATTCCAATCTATTGAACCAGATGGAGTAGATGGATTGGCTAAGTGTACAAAAGTTAGCCGTAATCAACCGAGTATAGAAATTTTTTTGTCTGAATTACAAGAAAAATGCTTTAAGTCAAATCAAGCAGTTACCATCGCAGAAGCACCAGGTGTGGAATATGATCAACTTGATGACTTCATTGGAAAAGATGGATTCTTTTCAATGATCTTTGATTTTAAAGCTGCAGATTTGGATGTAGCAAGTGGTAGTGAGTAGTTTAAACCTATTAAATGGAAGCCTAAGGATTTATTTAATAAAATAAAAGACTCTCAGGTAGCTATTCAAAAAGTTGGCTGGGGAGCTCCTTTTATTGAAAATCATGATCAAAATAGAGCACCAAGTAAATATCTTGGGTCTCAGCAAACAAGTTCTGCTGCTCAAAAAGCTCTTGCGTTACTCTATTTCAGAAGGCTTAACTCCAGCGGAGGCGATGGATATTATAAATTATCGTAGTCGAGACAATGCTCGGACTCCTATGCAATGGGATGAATCTGAATTTGTTGGTTTTTCAAACGTTAAACCTTGGATATATATTACAGAGAGATAACAAGTTAGGAATGTGGCAAGTCAAGTTAAAACTTCATCAAGTCTTTGGCATTTTTATCAAAAATTAATCCAAATCAAAAAAAGTCCTATGCATGAAGCGTTAACGTTTGGAAAAATTGATTTTCTTGAGGATAAGGACGAAGATATTTTTATCTACAGAAGATACGATAGTCAAAATTCTTATTTTATAGTTATTAACTTTTCTGAAGATGTGAAGATTTTAGATAAGTTTAAAAATCGTATTGAAATTTTATTAGATAACGGACAAGTAAAGAGTTTTAATAATAAATTACAATTGGAAACTTATGGAGCGGTACTAATAAAGGAGAAAATCTGATGACAAATAATAAATACCATGATATAGCAAGTGAGATTTTAGAAATAGTTGGACCTGATAATATTGTATCAGCAATCCATTGTGCCACACGCTTGCGTTTAATTGTTAAAGATAAGGATAAAATAGATACAAAAGCTATTGAAAAAGTTGATGAAGTTAAAGGAACATTTTTCAATAGCGGTCAGTATCAGATTATTTTAGGGACAGGAATTGTCAATAAAGTATTTGAAGAGTTGGAGGCAATGAATGTTTCAACTATAGATAAAAGTCAGCAAGATGAGTATGTTAAGTCTCAAGAAAAAGGTATAAAAGCGTTGATGAGAACACTAGGGGATATTGTTGTACCTATTGTTCCTGTTATTGCAGCTACTAGTTTATTTTTGGGGCTAAAAGGTGTTATTTTTAATGATAATGTTTTATCACTTTTTGGCTTATCAACAGATATTTTTCCAGACTACTTAAATTCATTGGTTTCAGTACTGACGGATACAGTTTTTAGCTTCTTACCAGCATTAATTACGATGTCTTCCTTTCGTGTTTTTAAAGGAACATCTATGATTGGTTTGGTTATTGGTTTAATGTTAGTAGCTCCTCAGTTACCTAATGCTTATTCTGTTCCATCAGGCGATACAAAGGCAATTATGGTTGGTGGTTTTCTTCCTGTAATGGGAGCACAAGGATCGGTTGTGACAGCTATTTTAACTGGTTATATTGGAGCGACTATTGAACGTAAACTACGAAAAGTAATGCCAAATTCTTTAGATTTGATTATGACTCCATTTCTTACGATGTTTGCAACAATTGTAATAGCATTATTAGGGTTTGCTCCAATAGTTCATTGGTTGGAGACTATATTGATTGCTGTTACTCAAGCAGTAATGAACATACCATTTGGAATAGGTGGTTTCTTTGTAGGAGCTACTTATCCACTAGCTGTTATTACAGGACTTCATCATATGTATGTTGTTATTGAGACCTCTTTATGAGCTAATACAGAATTCAACCAACTGATTACACTTTGTGCCATGTAGGTGTTGCCAATCTTGGTTCTTCTTTAGCTTTCTATAGTTCTGCTAAAAATGCTAAGGTAAAACAGACAGTAATGGGAGCTTTCATGTCACAATTATTCGGAGTTAGTGAACCTGTCTTGTTTGGTTTGCATTTAAGATATAATCTTAAGCCATTGTATATTATGCTTTTTTCTTCTGGACTTGGAGCAGCCATACTTTCAATTTTTCGTATTCAATCTAATTCGTATGGTTTAGCAGTAGTTCCGTCATATCTAATGTACATTTATAATAGCTATCAGTTACTTGTTTATTTTGCTGTTTCAGTTATTACTGTAGTAGTGTGCTACACGTTGACAAAATTACTTGCAATTCCAGATGAAATTTTAGTGGAAGACGAATAATTATTTTTAAAGAACTGCATCCTAGTATGAGGTTTTATATCTGAATACTAGGGTGCATTTAAAATGTTATAGATTCATTTTAGGTAGTTATGTAGAATCCCAATCCAAACATGGATGACAATAGTTGTATTTTTGCTTGCACTGTTGAATGTATATCTAGAACCTTTTTTACTGGTTTTAGAATGGTAAAAACATCACTATTTTATACAAAAAACTTTAAAAAGCCTCTAAAATATGATAAACTAAACTGTATATAAAATTTTAAGGAGAAATGACCTCATGTCTGTATCATTTGAAAACAAAGCCACTAACCGTGGTGTGATTACATTCACAATTGGTCAAGACAAAATCAAACCAGCTCTTGACAAAGCATTCAATAAAATTAAGAAAGATTTGAACGCACCTGGATTCCGTAAAGGACACATGCCACGTGCCGTATTCAACCAAAAATTTGGTGAAGAAGCTCTTTACGAAGATGCTTTGAACGCTATTCTTCCAGAAGCATACGAAGCAGCTGTTGCTGAACTTAGCCTTGACGTTGTTGCTCAACCAAAAATTGACATCAAATCAATGGAAAAAGGTCAAGAATGGACTTTGACTGCAGAAGTTGTTACAAAACCAGAAGTGAAACTTGGTGCTTACAAAGACCTTGAAGTTTCAGTTGACGCTACAAAAGAAGTTACTGATGCTGAAGTAGATGAAAAAGTAGAACGCGAACGTAACAACCTTGCTGAATTGGTTGTTAAAGACGACGCTGCAGAACTTGGTGACACTGTTGTTATCGACTTCGTTGGTTCAGTTGACGGTGTTGAATTTGACGGTGGTAAAGGCGAAAACTTCTCACTTGAACTTGGTTCAGGTCAATTCATCCCAGGTTTCGAAGACCAATTAGTTGGTGCTAAAGCTGGTGAAACTGTTGAAGTTAACGTAACATTCCCAGAAAACTACCAAGCTGAAGACCTTGCTGGTAAAGACGCTAAATTCGTGACAACTATCCACGAAGTAAAAGCAAAAGAAGTACCAGCTCTTGACGATGAATTGGCTAAAGATATCGACGAAGAAGTGGAAACACTTGACGAATTGAAAGCTAAATACCGTAAAGAACTTGAATCAGCTAAAGAAATTGCTTACGATGACGCTGTTGAAGCTGCTGCCATTGAATTGGTTGTTGAAAACGCAGAAATCGTTGAATTGCCAGAAGAAATGGTTCATGACGAAGTACACCGTGCAATGAACGAATTCATGGGCAACATGCAACGCCAAGGTATCTCTCCAGAAATGTACTACCAATTGACAGGTACATCTGAAGAAGACCTTCACAAACAATACGAAGCAGACGCTGACAAACGCGTTAAAACAAACCTTGTTATCGAAGCAATCGCTAAAGCTGAAGGATTTGAAGCTAGCGACGAAGAAATCGAAAAAGAAATCAACGATTTGGCTTCAGAATACAACATGGAAGTGGAACAAGTTCGTCACCTTCTTTCACCTGAAATGCTTAAACATGATATCGCAATGAAAAAAGCGGTTGATGTTATCACAAGCTCAGTTAAAGTGAAATAAGCTTACTGATACGAACCATTCAAGTCAAGTAATCTTGTATTACTTGACTTTTTATTATTTTTGCTGAAAAATCTTTTGACGAATACCTAAAATTAGCGTAAAATAAAGAGTGACAAATTTTAGACAATAGGTTTTTTGTAGCTACTGGCTCATATCCTAAAATAAATAAGGAGAATTACCTTGGAATTAGAAGTATTTGCTGGACAAGAAAAAAATGAACTCTCAATGGTTGAAGTAGCTCGTGCTATTTTAGAAGAGCGTGGCCGTGATCATGAGATGTACTTCAGCGATCTTGTGAACGAGATTCAAAATTACCTCGAAAAATCAGACGCAGATATTCGTGAAGCGTTACCTTACTTTTATTCTGCATTAAATGTGGATGGTAGTTTTATTCCACTTGGGGATAACAAATGGGGCCTTCGTTCATGGTATGCTATTGATGAGATTGACGAAGAAATCATCACTCTTGAAGAAGATGAAAACGGAGAACCAAAACGCAAGAGAAAACGTGTCAATGCCTTCATGGATGGTGATGAAGATGCTATTGACTACTCAGACGATGATCCAGAAGATGAAGATTTCACACCAAAATTAGCTGATATGGAATACGACGAAGAAAATCCAGATGATGAAAAATCAGAAGTGGAATCTTACGATTCAGAAATCAACGAAATCATCCCTGATGATGAATTAGACGAAGACGTTGACATCAACGAAGAAGATGACGATGACGACGATGATGATTTGGACGAGGAAGAATAAGTTTTTCGAAAACAATCAGATCATTATGGTTATCGTTTGACAATTTATCAAAGATAACATATAATGTTAATCGGGCACCTCTTTTTGATTTGAGAGGTCATGTAAAAGCTCCCTAACTTTTAGGGGGCTGTTTTTGTTTTTTTAAAATAGTTGTCTATGTGCGTTGGAACCCCATGCCGACAAGGCTACCCAAACGCTAATTATAAGTGATGCGATTTTATTCAAGCACTTATCATTTTATTTTTAAAGGAGTTTTTTAATGACGAAGTATATTTTTGTTACTGGTGGTGTGGTGTCTTCTATTGGTAAAGGTATTGTCGCTGCAAGTCTTGGTCGTTTATTGAAAAATCGCGGGCTTAAGGTAACCATCCAAAAATTTGACCCTTACATTAATATTGACCCAGGGACAATGAGTCCTTACCAACACGGTGAAGTTTACGTGACTGATGATGGGGCTGAAACAGACCTTGACCTTGGTCACTACGAACGTTTTATTGATATTAATCTTAACAAATATTCGAATGTTACAACTGGTAAAATCTATAGCGAAGTGCTTCGAAAAGAACGTAAAGGGGAATACCTTGGAGCAACTGTTCAGGTTATTCCACATATCACAGACGCGTTGAAAGAAAAAATTAAACGTGCTGCAGCTACGACAGATTCTGATGTTATTATCACTGAAGTTGGTGGTACTGTTGGTGATATTGAAAGCCTTCCTTTCCTTGAAGCATTGCGCCAAATGAAGGCAGACGTTGGTTCTGACAATGTGATGTACATTCACACAACCTTGTTACCTTACTTGAAGGCAGCTGGTGAAATGAAAACCAAACCAACTCAACACTCTGTAAAAGAGTTGCGTGGATTAGGGATTCAACCAAATATGTTGGTTATCCGTACAGAAAAACCAGCTGGGCAAGGCATTAAAAACAAATTGGCTCAATTCTGTGACGTGGCTCCAGAAGCTGTTATTGAATCACTTGATGTGGATCATATTTACCAAATTCCACTCAATATGCAAGCTCAAAACATGGACCAAATCGTATGTGACCACTTGAAATTGGATGTGCCAAAAGCGGATATGTCAGAATGGTCTGCAATGGTTGATAAGATTATGAATCTTAAAAACTCAACACGAATTGCCCTTGTTGGGAAATACGTTGAATTGCCAGATGCTTACCTTTCAGTTGTTGAAGCTCTTAAACACTCAGGTTACATCAACGATACAGCTATCAACCTCAAATGGGTTAATGCCAATGATTTGACAGCTAAAAATGCTGAAGAAATGCTTGGCGATGTTGATGGTATCATTGTTCCTGGTGGATTTGGTCAACGTGGTACAGAAGGTAAGATTGAAGCTATCCGCTATGCGCGTGAAAATGACGTGCCAATGCTTGGTATCTGTCTTGGTATGCAATTGACTTGTGTGGAATTTGCCCGTAACGTCTTGCATTTAGAAGGGGCTAACTCAGCCGAACTTGATCCTGATACAAAATACCCAATCATCGATATCATGCGTGATCAAATCGATATTGAAGACATGGGTGGAACACTCCGTCTAGGACTTTACCCATGTAAATTGAAACCAGGTTCACGTGCAGCACAAGCTTATAATAACCAAGAAGTGGTGCAACGCCGTCACCGTCACCGTTACGAATTCAACACGAAATTCCGTGACCAATTTGAAGAAGCTGGCTTTGTCTTTTCAGGTGTGTCACCAGATAACCGCTTGATGGAAGTGGTTGAATTGCCAGAGAAGAAATTCTTCGTAGCTGCTCAATACCACCCAGAACTTCAAAGCCGTCCAAACCGTCCAGAAGAACTCTACACTGCTTTTGTGACAGCGGCAATCGAAAATAGCAAATAATAAATCAAAGATTCTTCAAGCAAGTGCTTAGAGAATCTTTTTTTAACCAAATTTCACTTTGATTTTACTTTTTAGGGGTGAAAATATAGTATAATAGTTACTATGAGAAATTTGAGAATTAGAAAAAGTCGTGTCGTTTTGTGGGGAGTACTGCTGGTTTTTGCGGCTAGTGTTGGAGCGAGTTTTTATTTCTTCCACGTAGCGCAAATTCGTGAAGAAAAGTCTTTTATCAACAACAATGGGCGTTCAAAAGACAATCCCTTGTATCAATATGAGCAAGAATTTGATCAATTGCCAAAAGAAACGCTTTGGATGACCAATCAAGGGCTCAAGCAAGATGCTTGGTATTTACCTGCTAAAACACAAACGGATAAGACAGTTATCGTTGTGCATGGGTTTACCAATGATAAAGAGGATATGAAGCCTTATGCGTGGATGTTTCATGAGTTGGGCTACAACGTTCTGATGCCTGATAATATGTCACATGGGGACAGTGAGGGGCGTATTATTGGTTATGGTTGGAATGACCGCCTAAACGTCATCAAGTGGGCTGATTTACTGGTAGAGAAAAAACCCAATTCTCAGATTACCTTATTTGGTGTGTCAATGGGAGCAGCGACTGTGATGATGGCTTCTGGAGAAGAAAGCTTGCCAAAACAAGTCGTTGGTATTATTGAAGATTGCGGCTACAGCAGCGTTTGGGATGAATTGAAATACCAAGCTAAAGAAATGTACAATTTACCGGCATTTCCGATTTTGTATGAGGTTTCTGCCTTGTCGAAATTGCGAGCTGGATTCTCTTATGGTGAAGCAAGTAGTGTTAACCAGCTGAAGAAAAACACATTGCCTATTTTGTTCATCCATGGTAGTCAAGATGATTTTGTTCCAACTAGCATGGTTTACAAAAATTATCAAGCCACTAAAGGACCAAAAGAATTGTATATTGTCAAAGGAGCTAAGCATGCCAACTCTTTTGAAACCGATCCGAAAGGCTACATGGAAAAAATAGCACAATTTTTGAAAAAATATGAAAAAAGTTATTGACATCTTCTTGGGTAGCTGATATAATATAATACGTTGTTAAGGAACAGCGGGAATGGCGGAATTGGCAGACGCGCAGGACTAAGGATCCTGTGATCGCTTTAGATCGTGAGGGTTCAAGTCCCTCTTTCCGCAGAGTAAAAACACGTATGAAAAGAGAGAATCTTGGTATTCTCTCTTTTTTTGTATTTTATGGGTTTCAAAACTGTGATTTGTGAAAAAACTCTCCAATTCGTAAGTAATACTAGCAATCTGAATTAATTTGTGATAAAATGTACTTGTAAATGGGGAATATCCCAAAAAATAAATAGGAGGCCTATATAATGGCAATCGTTTCAGCAGAAAAATTTGTCCAAGCAGCTCGTGACAATGGTTACGCAGTTGGTGGTTTTAACACAAACAACCTTGAATGGACTCAAGCAATCCTACGTGCAGCAGAAGCTAAACAAGCTCCAATCCTTATCCAAACTTCTATGGGTGCTGCTAAATACATGGGTGGTTACAAACTTTGTAAAACACTTATCGAAAACCTTGTAGAATCAATGGGTATCACTGTACCAGTTGCTATTCACCTTGACCACGGTCACTTTGACGATGCTTTGGAATGTATCGAAGTTGGTTACACTTCAGTTATGTTTGACGGTTCACACCTTCCAATCGAAGAAAACCTTGAAAAAGCTAAAGAAGTTGTAGCTAAAGCACACGCTAAAGGTATCTCAGTTGAAGCTGAAGTTGGTACTATCGGTGGTGAAGAAGATGGTATCATCGGTGACGGTGAACTTGCTCCAATCGAAGACGCTAAAGCTATGGTTGAAACTGGTATCGACTTCTTGGCTGCAGGTATCGGTAACATCCACGGACCATACCCAGAAAACTGGAAAGGTCTTCACCTTGATCACCTTGAAAAATTAACTGCTGCGATTCCTGGTTTCCCAATTGTATTGCACGGTGGATCTGGTATTCCTGATGACCAAATCAAAGCTGCTATCAAACTTGGTGTTGCTAAAGTTAACGTTAACACTGAATGCCAAATCGCATTTGCAAAAGCAACTCGTAAATTTGTTGCTGACTACGAAGCAAATGAAGCAGAATACGATAAGAAAAAACTTTTCGACCCACGTAAATTCTTGAAACCAGGTTTCGAAGCTATTACAGAAGCTGTTGAAGAACGTATCGACGTATTCGGTTCAGCAAACAAAGCTTAATTAGATTATATAAGCTTGAAAATAAAGGGTTTGTCCAATATGGACAAGCCTTTTTCTTATGTTTTGCCCCCGATTTCTAAATTTCAGTTCGTTTTGATTATAGAAGTAGCGCAATTATGTTTATTTTGTCAATTGATCAATCATTGGAGTGATTGTGTTCTTAGTCTTCTGTGTAACGTGTAAATAGATTTGTGTTACTCGACTCCCCCTTGTGTGTCCAACACGATCTTGAATGGCCTCCAAGGGTACTCCTTGTTCAGCTAAAAAGCTGATATGCGTGTGTCGGAAGATATGAGTTGTAATATGTTTCTTGAAACTAAGCTTATTGTCAATATCGATGCCTGCTCGTCTCGGCTTTCCCTTGCGGTTTAGTTTACCATTTTCTGAAGAGTTGAGGAAGTTGTTTAAGACACTGTAATGAAGAGGAGTTCCATTGTAATCAGGTTTATGGATGCTCTTAGATGTGAAAATCCATCCATTATCTTTATAGTCTGGATTGAATTCTATATGATGATGATTTAATTCAATTTCTTCTTGTAGAATTTCAACTGACGAAAATTTAGAAAAAGTTGAAAAGAGCTTTTATGTAATTTTAAGTGCTATAAAGCAAGAAGGTGCCATAAATAAGGAATATAAGAGAATTGAGTTTACTAATAAAGTCTTGTTATTAGTAAATAACCTAGAATGTATAGAAATTCCATATGAGGAATTTGAATTCTTTTCTCAAATTGTTCTTGAATCTATTAAATCTGGTAAAGGAACTTTTGAAATTCCAGAAATTGAACCATTCTTACAAAAAATAAAGATAACAAAAATAAAAGCAAGTAATGATAGTAAAAAAGATATCATATTTAAAATACATGATGACTTCACTGGTGCTGAGCCTATAATTGGATTCTCAATTAAATCTTATATTGGAAATAAGCCTACACTACTTAACGCAAGCGGTGTGACAAAAGTCCAATATAAGTTATCGAGACCTCTTTCCACATATGAAGTTGAATTTTTACATAATATTAATACTAGAACAAAAATCAAGGATCGTGTCGAATATATCAAAGATAAAGGAGTTCTTTTAGATTTTGATAGTATGATAAATGAAACATTTAATAGAAATTTGCAGATGGTAGATTATAGAATGCCAGAAATTTTAGGTAATTTATTTTTAGAATCTTATTTTGTAGAAGGAAAGTCAATTTCTGACGTAGTGGATAAGTATTGCGATGAATTTTCTGAAGATAAGGAAATAATAATTCATAAAGTTAAAGACCTATTAGTAGCTGTTGCACTTGGGATGGAGCCGAATACAAAATGGACAGGATTGGAAGATGCTAATGGAGGATATATTGTTGTAAAAGATGATGGTGAAGTCCTCTGCTATCATATTTATGATAGAAATAAACTACGGAATTACTTGTTTAGGAATACAAAATTTGATAGTCCATCTAGCAGTTGAACTGGTGCGGGGTTAATAACTGTTCACAATGGAGAGCAAAAATTTTCATTAACAATCCAAATAAGGTTTTAGTTATTTGCAAAAGTTTCAATAAAAGTTCACACTACTCAGAACAACTTGATTAAAACCATATGAAAATTTTGTTCATAGAAAGTTATAAAAA
>NZ_DEQF01000037.1:0-14133 GCF_002360305.1 Streptococcus sp. UBA3373
GATATAAATTAAATTGGAGCGGGTAATCAGAATCGAACTGACACAATCAGCTTGGAAGGCTGAGGTTCTACCATTAAACTATACCCGCAACTTAAATGCACGATTATTATACATAAAAAAAAATTATCTGTCAACTATCTTTTTTAGTTTTTTAAAAAAAATTGTCAAATGTAATTTCATTGCTTAAATTTATAAAGTATGTTAGACTAATAATACATTATATAATATATTAGGAGGAAATAAAAATGAAAGTTATTGAAATTACAAAAGAAAATTTTGCTGAAGAAGTATTAAAAAGTGACAAACCTGTTTTAGTTGATTTCTGGGCAGCTTGGTGTGGACCATGTCGTATGTTAAGTCCAGTTATTGAAGAAATCGCTGAAGAATTAGACGATGTAAAAGTATGTAAAGTAAATATTGATGAACAAGAAACAATTGCAAGTGATTTTAATATTATGTCTATTCCAACTTTAATTGTTTTCAAAAAAGGACAACCTGTAGATGCTTTAGTTGGTGTTAATCCAAAAGAAAAAATTATTGAATTAGTTCGTAAATAATATGCGTGATTGTGTAATTGTTGGAAAAGGTCCAGCAGGAATAAGTGCTGCCTTATATCTAAAACGTGCTAATGTTAATTGTGTTATTGTCGCTAAAGATTACGGGGCATTAGAAAAAGCCCATCTAATAGAAAACTATTATGGAAACAAAGCTAGTGGCTTATCGATTGCTAAAGCTGGCGAAAAACAAGCTTTAGATCTTGGAATTGACATTTTAGATGGTGAAGTAATTGGAATAGAATATAATCCAAATGGTGGTTTTATCGTTAAAACAAATAAAGAAGATATTGAAACTAAAAAAATCTTATTAGCCACTGGTAAAGCTAGAAGTAAAATCAATGTGGAAAACTTTGCAAATCTTGAAGGGAAAGGGATTAGTTATTGTGCCTTATGTGATGGTTTTTTCTATCGCAAGAAAAAACTTGGTATTATAGGAAGTAAGCAATACATGTTAAAAGAACTTGAAGATTTAAAAAAATTTACAAATGATATAACTGTTTTTACAAATGGAGAACCATTAGAAGTTGATGTAGACGGAGTTAAAGTTGTAACCGACAAAATAACAAAAGTTATTGGCGAAAATCGTCTTGAAGCTTTAGAGTGTTCGAAAGATGTATATCAATTAGATGGATTATTTATCGCCATTGGAACACCAAATGCTGTTGATTTTTCTAAACATATCGGATTAGTAATGAATAAAAATGATATCGTTGTTGATGGAAATTTCATGACTAACATTGAAGGAATATATGCATGTGGTGATGTTGTTGGTGGAACATTACAAATCAATAAAGCTGTTAATGAAGGTATGATGGCGGCATTAGCAATCAAAAATAGTCTAAAAAATATCTAAATACTTCCTTATTTAAGGATGTATTTTTATTTTATATAAAGAAATATCTTTTTTTAATTTCATATTGTGATATAATCAAAATAAATAAGGAGGTTTTATTATAAAAAATTTAATTAAAAAGTGGCCGATTACTCTTTTATCGATTGCTGCAATTTTTTTAGGTGTTTTCGTATGTACACTTAATCCTGGAACAGTTGTTAATATTATATTTCAAATTTTAGGAGTACTACTAATTATTAAAGCAGCTTATTTGCTAATTAATATTGGGAAAGTAAATCGTGTTGATTATTTTTATTACATAACAAATATCATTATTTCACTTCTATGTGGTGTATTAATGATTATGTATTCTAATGATCTTTTAAACATTGCCATTGCGATTTATTTAATTATCATTCCAATTTTAAAAATTATGATGGCTTCAAACAAAGATTTTGCGGTTAAAATTCATGGTTATAAAATCATTTTAGGAGTTTTAGTTTTATTACTAGGCGGATTGATTTTTAAAGCATTCTTTATCTTAATTGGAATTTTAATTATTTTAGCTGCGATTTTTGTTTTATATGCTATTATTTGTGAAAAAGATTACTCTTTTGAAACATTTAAAACAAGTTATACAAATGCTCGTATGTCTTTTAAAAAGAATAATGATGATATTATTGATGCTGATTTCAAAGAAAAAGATGAAAATAACGATGAATAGTTAAAAAATGAAACGTAAAACATTTTGGTATTTAGTAGGGATTGGCAGTTTAATTTTGCTATTTTTAATCATTTTATCTTCGATTTTACAAATTGGTGAAAGATTATCGAAAATTAATATTTGGTTAGAAATTGCTTTTTACATCTTAGCATCTCTACTAGTTCTCATTTTAATAATATATCCGATTATTGTAATTGTCTTTTCTCCATCATTTAATATTACGACGACACTTGATAAAGATTCATTAAAAAATCGTCGAACATATAAAACAGTAGCTAAAAATTTGGCTAAATATGATTTTTTAAAAGATTACGAAACAAGATTATTAAATTTTAGTAACTATGATGAACTTCGTTCTACATTAAATGAAGTATATCGTAATGAAATGAAAAAACATCTAAATCGTATTATTATTGATCACGCTAAGACGGTTATGATTAGTACAGCCATTTCACAAAACGGAAAACTTGATATGTTTTCAGTCTTATCAGTTAATTTGCAAATGATTAAAAAAATTGTATGCGAATGTGGTTTTAGACCATCAATGAAAAATTTATCAAAATTAAGCATCAATGTTTTATCGACTGCTTTAATCGCTGATGGATTAGAAAATATCAACTTAGAAGATGTTCTTCCTAATTCGACAATGAATGCTATAGCGGAAATACCGTTTATTAAACCATTGACATCAAGTATTATGCAAGGTGTTTCTAATGCCTTACTAACAATCCGTATTGGTTTAGTGGCTAGAAGATATTTATTTAATGATTCACAAATCATGACCAAAAACGAAATTCGTAAATATGCCTTAATCGATTCATTAAAGCTATTACCGATTGTCATTACGGAAGTGATAAACATAATCCCAAATAAGATCGTTAAAGTTTTCTCGAAAAAACCAAAAGAAGAAGATATTAATGTTTAATAAAGCACCATTTCGATGGTGCTTATTTTAATAAATAAGATTGTAAAAATTAAAATTTAGATTATAACATGAACTTCTAAAAATATCTTATAAAAATAATTGACATTTATTGTTTTGTAGTGTATAATTACCGTGTTGTAAAATGCAACCACATAGAAAAGGTTTTAAAAAGTTTATCTTACCTTAATAGTGTGTCTTAAAAATTATGAGGAGGTGTGCATATGTACGCAATTATTGAAACTGGTGGAAAACAAGTTAAAGTTGAAGTAGGTCAAGCGATCTATGTTGAAAAACTTGATGTTGAAGCTGGTTCAGAAGTAACATTTAACGAAGTTGTTCTTGTTGGTGGAGACAAAACTGTTGTAGGTACACCAGTTGTTGAAGGTGCTACTGTTGTTGGTACTGTTGAAAAACAAGGTAAACAAAAGAAAGTTGTTACTTTCAAATACAAACCTAAAAAAGGTAGCCACCGTAAACAAGGTCACCGTCAACCTTATACAAAAGTTGTTATCAACGCCATCAACGCTTAATTTATCCTTATGATTCATGCAACCTTTATTCGCCGTAAAGGTAACCTAGAAAGCGTTGAGCTGACTGGGCATGCTGGCAGTGGCGAGTATGGTTTTGATATCGTATGTGCAGCCGTTTCAACCTTGTCGATTAACCTGGTTAATTCGCTAGAAGTGTTGGCAGATTGCAAGGCTGATTTAGCGATTGATGAAATTGATGGCGGTTATATGAAGATTGATATCTCTCATATAACGCGAAAGACGGATGAGAAAGTTCAGCTTTTATTTGGAAGCTTTCTTTTAGGGATGACGAACTTGGCAGAAAATTCTCAAGAGTTTGTGTCGGTTCAGGTCATCGCAAACTAATTTGAAAAGAGGACACTATATATGTTAAAAATGAATCTTGCTAACTTGCAACTTTTCGCCCACAAAAAAGGTGGAGGTTCTACATCAAACGGTCGTGATTCACAAGCTAAACGTCTAGGTGCTAAAGCAGCTGACGGACAAACTGTTTCAGGTGGATCAATCCTTTATCGTCAACGCGGTACTCACATTTACCCAGGTGTAAACGTAGGTCGCGGTGGTGACGATACACTCTTCGCTAAAGTTGAAGGTGTTGTACGTTTCGAACGTAAAGGTCGCGATAAAAAACAAGTTTCTGTTTACCCTATCGCAAAATAAGGCTAGAAATAGCATGAGAAAAGCTTTCTGAGAAATCAGGAAGTTTTTTTGTACATTTTTGACTGTGTTACTAAAGTGCCTTGTTTCCATAACTTAGTCATCAGAAAAAGCAAGCGTTTGGCTTGTTTTTTTGATATAATGGAGAAGATGACTTTAGAAAGAATAAGGTAGTATGAATATACAACAATTACGCTATGTGGTAGCGATTGCTAACAGCGGGACCTTTCGAGAGGCAGCTTCGAAGCTTTTTGTGAGTCAGCCGAGTTTATCTGTTGCTATCAGAGATTTGGAAACGGAGTTGGGTTTTCAAATTTTTACAAGAACGACGACTGGGGCTATTTTGACGAGTCAAGGAATGAATTTTTATGAAAAAGCCTTGGATGTTGTGAAAACGTTTGATTCCTTTGAAAAACACTTTTCACAATCAGAGGATTCGCCTGAATTTTCAATTGCTAGTCAGCATTATGATTTTTTACCTCCGTTGATTACCACTTTTTCCAAATTGCATCCTGAGCATCGCCATTTTCGTATATTTGAATCAACAACGATGAGGATTCTAGATGAGGTGGCACAAGGTGATAGTGAGATTGGTATCATTTATCTCAATAACCAAAATCGTAAAGGCTTATTGCAGCGTATGGAAAAGCAGGGCTTGGAATTTGTGGAGCTTATTCCGTTTCAGACTCACATTTATTTGGCGAAAAATCACCCCTTGGCAGACAAAAGTAGTTTGCTCATGAGTGATTTAGTAGATTTTCCAACGGTGCGATTTACACAGGAAAAAGATGAGTATCTCTATTATTCTGAAAATTTTGTGGATACGACAGAAAGTCCTTGTATTTACAATGTTACTGATAGAGCGACTTTGAATGGTATTTTGGAGCGAACAGATGCTTATGCGACTGGGTCTGGCTTTTTAGATAGTCGCAGTGTGAATGGTATCACTGTGATACCGCTTGAAGATGATTTAGATAATAAAATGGTTTATATTAAGCGTAGTGATAAGAATTTGTCGGCCTGTGCGCTTAAATTCGTTTCAGTGATGAAGGATTATTTCGCTGAATTTAGCCCAGAGGTAGTCAAATGAAACAATATCGATATCTTTATTTTTCACTTTTAATGGTCGTTTTGGTCGCCTTGGACCAATGGAGCAAATTATGGATTGTCAAGCACATTCCTTTAGGCAGCATTCATAAGGGGTTGCCACCTATTTTTAGTTTGACCTATTTGCGCAATTATGGTGCGGCATTTTCTATTTTGCAAAATCAACAATGGTTTTTTGTGATTTTAACGATTGTGGTCGTGGGGGCTGCTATTTATTACTTTATCCGAAATCTTAATGGATCGTTCTGGTTCTTGTTGAGCTTGAGTTTGATTATTTCGGGTGGATTGGGCAATTTCATTGATCGTGTGCGCCTTGGTTATGTGGTGGATATGGTACATTTGGATTTCATGGATTTTGCCATTTTCAATGTCGCCGATTCTTATTTGACCGTCGGTGTTGTGATGTTATTTATTGTGTTGTGGAGAGAAGGAGAAGATGGAATTAATCATTAAAGAATCAGGGATTCGATTGGACAAGGCCTTGGCAGATTTGACCGAATTATCCCGCAGTCAAGCCAATGAAGCTATTAAAAATGGGAATATTTTGGTAAATGGCAAAGCTGTCAAAGCCAAATACAGCGTCAAAGAAGGGGATCTTGTCACTTACGACTTGCCTGAACCAGAAGTCTTAGAATACGAGGCAGAAGATATTCCGCTTGACATTGTGTACGAGGATGATGATGTTGCCGTGGTCAACAAACCACAAGGAATGGTTGTTCACCCTTCAGTAGGGCATACTTCAGGGACCTTGGTCAATGCCTTGATGTATCATATTCACGATTTATCTTCAATCAATGGGGTTGTTCGCCCAGGTATTGTGCATCGTATTGACAAGGACACATCGGGCTTGTTGATGATTGCTAAAAACGATCGTGCCCACCAAGCACTGGCTGAAGAGTTAAAGGACAAGAAATCATTACGCAAGTACTTGGCTATTGTGCATGGCAATATTTCAAATGATCGTGGCGTGATTGAGGCACCTATTGGACGTTCTGAAAAAGACCGCAAAAAACAAGCTGTTATGGCTAAAGGTAAGCCAGCCGTAACTCATTTTAAAGTCTTGGAACGCTTTGGCAATTACACCTTGGTAGAATTGACCTTGGAAACAGGACGTACCCACCAAATTCGGGTACATATGGCTTATATTGGTCATCCTGTGGCAGGGGATCCGCTTTATGGTCCTCGCAAAACCTTGAAAGGTAATGGGCAATTTTTGCACGCTCAAACCCTTGGATTTACCCACCCAACGACTGGCGAAAGCTTACGCTTTTCCGTAGAACCACCAGCTATTTTCCAAGAAACGTTGGAAAATTTGAGACACTAAGACTTGCGCTCATAAGCTTTAGGTTTAGGTTAGTAAAACGCTTGTCAAAATGGGATAGTTTTGGTATGATAAGAAAGTAGATATATCCTTTAATACTGTCCCGTGAGGCAGGCAAGGAGAGAACGATAAAAGAAGTGTGCATCTAGGGTTTGGTGTACCTATATTTTGTGGAATCTCCTTGTTGTTAAGGAGATTTTTTGTATATTTTTTAGTGAGGTTTACGAGATGAAGACAAAAGAAATCGTTGATGATGTTACCATGAAACGTGCGATTACACGTATCACGTATGAGATTATTGAACGCAATAAAAATCTTGATAACATTGTTCTTGCGGGAATCAAAACACGTGGTGTTTACATTGCTCGTCGTATCCAAGACCGTTTGAAACAATTGGAGAATCTTGATATTCCAATCGGTGAATTGGATACAAAACCATTTCGTGATGATATTAAAGTGGAAGAAGACACAACAATCATGCCAATTGATATCACAGGTAAAGATGTGATTTTGGTGGATGATGTGCTTTATACAGGTCGTACTATTCGTGCTGCTATTGATAACTTGGTTAGCCTTGGTCGTCCTGCGCGTGTTAGCCTAGCCGTATTGGTGGATCGCGGACATCGTGAATTGCCAATTCGTGCGGACTATGTCGGTAAAAATATCCCAACAAGCGCCACAGAAGAAATCATTGTGGAAGTGATTGAAATCGACGGTAAAGACCGTGTTAGCATCGTAGATCCTAACTAATTTGTGTCTGGGGATTATGAGAAAGGAAGTGGATTAGTGGATAATATCAAGTACGACGTTAATGAGATGCCCAAACCAGGGATGTTGGTTGGTTTATCATTCCAACACCTCTTTGCCATGTTTGGTGCGACGGTTTTGGTTCCGATTTTGGTGGGAATTGATCCAGCTATAGCCCTGTTTTCAAGTGGTTTAGGAACCTTGGCGCACTTAACAGTGACCAAGTATAAAATTCCAGCTTATATGGGGTCAAGTTTTGCTTACATCGCAACCATGCAAATGTTGATGAAAACAGATGGTATTGCAGCTGTTGCCCAAGGGGCGATGGCAGGAGGTCTGGTTTACTTGCTGGTTGCCTTGATTGTGCGATTTGTTGGTAATGCTTGGATTGATAAGGTTTTACCACCTGTTGTGGTTGGACCAATCATCGTTGTGATTGGATTGAGTTTATCAACAACTGCTGTCAATGATGTCATGTTAAAAGACGGCCAGTACAATTTTATCTACCTTTTGATTGGCTTGGTTACCTTGCTAGCGGTTATATTGTTTAATATGTATGGCAAGAAAATCGTTGCGGTAGTGCCTATCTTGCTCGGTTTAATTGTTGGTTATGTGTTTGCCATAGTTGTTGGTGCCGTGACGGGTCAAAACATTGTTGATTTTTCAGCTGTTTCCCAATCACCGTGGTTCCAAATTCCTGATTTTGACATTTTATTTGTTGATTATCATTTTAAAATCTATCCAAGTGCTATTTTAACCATGGCGCCAATTGCTTTTGTAACGATGACAGAGCATTTTGGACACGTAATGGTGTTAAATAGTTTAACTGGTCGTGATTTCTTTAAGGATCCAGGTTTGGACCGCACATTGACAGGTGACGGTTTGGCACAAATCATCGCTGGTTTCTTTGGTGCACCGCCAGTAACGTCGTACGGTGAAAACATCGGGGTTATGGCGCTTAATAAAATTTATTCGGTTTACGTCATTGCTGGAGCTGCAGTGATTGCAGTGGTGATGAGTTTTATCGGTAAGGTGTCAGCTCTCTTGTCTTCAATCCCAACACCAGTCATTGGAGGTATTTCAATTGCCTTATTTGGTGTGATTGCCTCAAGTGGTCTGAAAATTTTAGTTGAAAACAAGGTAAATTTTGATAATAAGAAAAACCTGTTGATTGCAAGTGTTATCTTGGTATCTGGAATCGGTAACTTGACCCTACAAGTGGCTGGTTTGCAAATCACAGGTGTGGCACTTTCAACTCTTCTAGGAATTCTTTTATATCAAATTCTTCCAGAAAAGGATTAAAAAATGGCTATAATAGATAATATGGTATCGTTAAAACATTTGGTCACCATGGAAACATTGACCAATGAAGAAGTTTTAGGTTTGATTAAACGTGGCATTGCTTTTAAAAAGAACGAAGCCCATTTCACACCTGAAAGACAATATTTTGCGGCAAATCTCTTTTTTGAATCATCAACACGAACACACAAATCGTTTGAAGTGGCGGAGAAAAAATTAGGTTTGGACGTGATCGAATTTGACGCTAAAACAAGTTCAGTCAATAAAGGCGAAACCCTTTACGATACCATTTTAACGATGAGTTCTTTAGGCATTGATATCTGTGTGATTCGTCATGCCAAAGAAGATTATTACAAAGAGCTTATCGGCAGTCGTACCATTCAGACATCAATTGTCAATGGGGGCGATGGTTCAGGACAACACCCAAGCCAATGCTTGCTAGACTTGATGACGATTTATGAGGAATTTGGTCGATTTGAACAGTTAAAAGTGGCTATCGTGGGGGACATTACGCATTCGCGTGTTGCCAAATCAAATATGCAAATTTTGAAACGCCTTGGAGCAGAGTTGTATTTTGCTGGTCCAGAACAATGGTATTCAGACGAATTTGATGTGTATGGTAAGCACGTTGATTTAGATGAGATTGTGGATGAAGTTGATGTGATGATGATGTTGCGTGTGCAACATGAGCGTCATGACAGTGACAAAGGTTTTTCAAAAGAAACCTACCATAACCGTTATGGTTTGACTCAAGAACGTTACAATCGTTTGAAACCATCAGCAATTATCATGCACCCTGCTCCTGTCAATCGTGATGTCGAAATTGCATCACAATTGGTGGAAGCTCCTAAATCACGTATTGCCACACAAATGCAAAATGGTGTATTTGTTCGTATGGCAATTCTTGAAGCAGTCCTTAATGGCAAAGCGTAAGACGGTATCTGCTAGTTAATAAACAACGTTAAAGTGCTCCCGTGAGAGCAAACGAGAGGAAAAAATATGGCAAAAAGACTTTTAATTTTAGAAGATGGTACAATTTTCGAGGGAACAGCTTTTGGTGCTGACCTTGATGTGACAGGTGAGATTGTTTTTAATACTGGTATGACAGGTTATCAGGAATCGATTACAGACCAATCTTACAACGGTCAAATTTTGACCTTTACTTATCCTTTGGTGGGAAATTATGGTATCAATCGTGATGATTACGAATCTATTACCCCAACTTGTAAGGGTGTGGTGGTTTCTGAAAATGCCCGTTTGGCTAATAACTGGCGTAATCAGATGACCTTGGATGAGTTTTTGAAAGCTAAAAATATCCCTGGCATTTCAGGAATTGACACACGTGCTTTGACTAAAATCATCCGTCAACACGGTACTATGAAAGCAACTCTTGCAAGCGATGGTGATTCTATTGAGCACCTAAAAGTTCAATTGCAAGCAACTGTCTTGCCGACCAATAACATTGAGCAAGTTTCAACAAAAACAGCTTATCCAGCACCTGGTGTGGGGAAAAATATTGTTTTGGTTGACTTTGGACTAAAACATTCTATCTTACGCGAATTTTCAAAACGTAACTGTAATGTGACTGTCGTGCCTTACAATATCACAGCTGAAGAAATTCTTCACTTGAATCCTGACGGAGTGATGTTGTCAAATGGACCTGGTAACCCAGAAGATGTGCCAGAAGCCCTTGATATGATTCGTGGTGTGCAAGGTAAAATTCCAATTTTTGGTATCTGTATGGGACACCAATTGTTCAGCCTAGCTAATGGAGCGACAACCTATAAAATGAAATTCGGTCACCGTGGTTTCAATCATGCTGTTCGTGAAATTGCAACGGGACGTATTGATTTTACCAGTCAAAACCATGGTTATGCGGTGGATCGTGATACTCTACCAGATTGCCTCATGGTAACTCACGAAGAAATTAACGACAAGTCTGTTGAAGGGGTTCGCCACCGCGATTTCCCAGCCTTTTCAGTGCAATTCCACCCAGATGCTGCACCAGGACCACACGATGCAAGCTATCTGTTTGATGATTTCTTGGAATTGATTGATGCTTTTCAAAATGAAAAAGTCACTCGCTAAACAGATTTACTTGTGTCGCTAACTACTTAATCTGACTGATGCAACAGTCAGTCACATATTTAAAGTCAATCAGAGAGTTGACAAATAGGAGAAAACAATGCCAAAACGTACAGATATTAAAAAAATTATGGTGATTGGGTCTGGTCCGATTATTATCGGTCAGGCAGCAGAGTTTGACTATGCGGGAACGCAAGCCTGCTTGGCCCTCAAAGAAGAAGGTTATAGCGTTGTTCTTGTAAACTCAAACCCTGCCACAATCATGACGGATAAAGAAATTGCAGATAAGGTTTATATCGAACCCATTACAACAGAATTTGTGACACGCATTATCCGTAAAGAGCGTCCAGATGCCCTACTACCAACTTTGGGAGGGCAAACAGGTCTTAACATGGCAATGGAATTGTCAAAAGCTGGTATCCTTGATGAATTAGGTGTTGAATTGTTGGGGACTAAATTATCAGCAATCGACCAAGCCGAAGACCGTGACCTCTTCAAACAATTGATGGAAGACCTTAATCAGCCAATTCCAGAATCTGAAATTGTTAACACGGTGGAAGAAGCGGTTGATTTTGCAAATACGATTGGCTATCCTGTCATTGTTCGTCCAGCCTTCACCCTTGGTGGTACTGGTGGTGGTATGTGTGACAATGAAGACGAATTGCGTGAAATCGCTGAAAATGGTTTGAAATTGTCACCAGTAACCCAATGTTTGATTGAACGTTCTATCGCTGGTTTCAAAGAAATTGAATACGAAGTAATGCGTGATGCGGCAGACAACGCTCTTGTGGTTTGTAACATGGAAAACTTTGACCCAGTGGGTATTCACACGGGAGATTCAATCGTTTTTGCGCCAACACAAACCCTTTCAGATATTGAAAACCAAATGTTGCGTGACGCTAGCTTGAGCATCATTCGTGCCCTTAAAATCGAAGGAGGATGTAACGTTCAGTTGGCCCTTGACCCAAATAGCTTCAAGTACTATGTTATCGAAGTTAACCCACGTGTGTCACGTTCATCTGCCCTTGCCTCAAAAGCAACAGGTTACCCAATTGCGAAATTAGCAGCGAAAATCGCGGTTGGTTTGACACTTGATGAAATGGTCAATCCAGTTACTGGTACGACTTATGCCATGTTTGAACCAGCTCTTGACTATGTGGTTGCAAAAATCCCACGTTTCCCATTTGATAAATTTGAACATGGTGAACGTCGCTTAGGAACTCAGATGAAAGCGACTGGTGAGGTTATGGCAATCGGTCGTAACATTGAAGAGTCACTTTTGAAAGCTTGTCGTTCGCTTGAAATCGGTGTTTACCACAATGAAATGCCTGATTTGGCAAATGTAACTGATGATGCTTTGGTTGATAAAATTGTTCGTGCCCAAGATGACCGTCTTTTCTATCTTTCTGAAGCTATCCGCCGTGGCTACACCATCGAAGAATTATCTAAATTAACCAAAATTGACCTTTTCTTCTTGGATAAATTGCTTCACATTTTTGAAATTGAGCAAGCCTTGGCTACTAACGTTGGGGATATTGCATTGTTGAAAGAAGCCAAACGCAATGGTTTTGCAGACCGTAAAATTGCAGAGCTTTGGAACATGACAGCAGACGAGGTTCGCACACTTCGTACAGAAAACAAGATTATCCCAGTTTACAAAATGGTGGATACATGTGCAGCTGAATTTGAATCAGAAACACCTTATTTCTATTCAACTTACGAGTGGGAAAATGAATCTATCAAATCAGGTAAGGAATCAATCTTGGTTCTTGGTTCAGGTCCTATCCGTATTGGTCAAGGGGTTGAGTTTGACTATGCGACGGTTCACTCAGTGAAAGCTATTCAAGCAGCTGGTTACGAAGCGATTATCATGAACTCAAATCCAGAAACCGTATCAACGGACTTCTCGATTTCAGATAAACTTTACTTTGAACCATTGACCTTTGAAGACGTGATGAACGTCATCGAATTGGAACAACCTAAAGGGGTTATCGTGCAATTTGGTGGTCAAACAGCTATTAATTTGGCAGAACCATTGTCTAAAGCTGGTGTGAAAATCCTTGGAACACAGGTAGAAGACCTTGACCGTGCCGAAGACCGTGACCTCTTTGAACAAGCGTTGAAAGCCTTGAATATCCCACAACCACCAGGACAAACAGCAACAAACGAAGAAGAAGCGGTTGAAGCAGCCCGCAATATTGGTTTCCCAGTGCTTGTTCGTCCTTCATATGTCTTGGGTGGACGTGCCATGGAAATCGTTGAAAATGAAAACGATCTTCGTTCTTACATGAGAACTGCCGTTAAAGCCAGTCCAGACCATCCAGTCTTGGTTGACTCTTACATTATTGGTCGTGAGTGCGAAGTTGATGCCATTTCTGACGGCAAAGACGTTTTGATTCCAGGTATCATGGAACACATCGAACGTGCGGGTGTTCACTCAGGTGACTCAATGGCTGTTTACCCACCACAAACCCTTTCAAAAGAAATCCAAGAAACGATTGCGGATTATACAAAACGCTTGGCAATTGGTTTGAACTGTATCGGAATGATGAACATCCAATTTGTTATCAAAGATGAAACGGTATATGTTATCGAGGTAAATCCTCGTGCCAGCCGTACCGTGCCATTCCTTTCTAAAGTAACAAATATCCCAATGGCGCAAGTAGCTACCCAATTGATTCTTGGTAAATCATTAGCTGACCTTGGTTACAAAGATGGGCTTTATCCTGAGTCTGACTTTGTACACGTCAAAGCACCAGTCTTCTCATTCACCAAACTAGCCAAGGTAGATAGCCTTCTTGGTCCTGAAATGAAATCAACTGGTGAGGTTATGGGTTCAGACCAAACCCTTGAAAAAGCTCTTTACAAAGCCTTTGAAGCGTCTTACTTCCACTTGCCAGCCTTTGGTAACGTTGTCTTTACGGTATCTGATGATAGCAAAGAAGAAGCTCTTAGTTTGGCGAAACGCTTTGCCAACGTTGGTTACAGCATCTTTGCAACACAAGGAACAGCGGACTTCTTTGCCAAACACGGTTTAGATGCAACAGTGGTTAATAAACTCGGTGAAGATGATGATAACGATATTCCTGCTCTTGTTCGTACAGGAAAAGTTCAAGCTATTATCAATACTGTTGGTACTAAGAGAAGTTGTGACGAAGATGGTGCTGCTATCCGTAGCTCTGCCATTGAACACGGTGTGCCACTCTTTACCGCTTTGGATACCGCAGATGCTATGATTCGTGTGCTTGAAAGCCTCAGCTTCACAACTCAAGCCATCTAAAGTTAATAAAACTATATCGAAAGAGGAGATTCTCAAAATCTTCTCTTTTTCTACCTTTTGTCAAGCATA
>NZ_DEQF01000053.1:0-1580 GCF_002360305.1 Streptococcus sp. UBA3373
AAATTTAACTAGCACCACGGGTAGTTAGTGATAAATGGTAAGGAGATAACGAAATTCTATGAATCGCAAACAATTACTAACATCTGCCGCTATTACTGTTGCACTTGCTGGTGTTAGCGTTAAATCAACAACTCATGTACCGCTGATGAAATTGATGACGCTTCTGTTGAAACACAAGCGCAAGTATCTGATTCTCTTGATACTGTCAAAGAAGAGGTCGATACCGCTAAAGCTGATGCTGACACAGCACAAGCCGCTACTGACTCTCAACAAGAAATTGTTAATAACGCTCAAACAAACGCTGATAAAGCTCAAGATGAAGTTAACAAAGCAAACCAAGCTGTATCTGATCAACAAGACGTAGTATCTGACGCAAATCAAACCATGGCTGATACTAAAGCTGATGTTGATGCCGCTCAAAATGCTGTTGATACGGCACAAAAGATTGTTGATGGTGAACAATCAGACGCTGATGCGCAAAAAGCACTTGATGATGCTAAAGCAAACGAACAAGCAGCTAGCGACGCAGTTAACAACGCAACGGCTGATAAAGCCGCTACAGAAAAAGCAGATAGTGATCGTCAAGCGGCTATTGATGACGCAAAAGCTGATGTAGAAAAAGCAACTCAAACAGATACAGGCGCTATTTCACAAGAAATCGCAGACGCAAATAAAACAATTGCCGATAGCGACGCCACTATTGCTGACGCTGATAAAACAATCGCAGAAGCAGATAAAACAATTTCTGAAAACACAGATAAAATCAAAGAAATTGAAAAAAATACTGCAACAACACCAACAGCTCCAAAACCAACATTACCTGAAGGTTATGATTTGGATGGTACTGGCGGATATACATCCATGGAAGAAGCCCAAAAGGCGACAATGGAGTTGAACAAATCATATCAAATTCCCGCATTTAATGTTCAAACAAATACAACAGAAGCTGACCGCAATACAACTGTTGATATTTCAAACCCAATATCAGAACAACTTAAAGAAATTAATGAATATGCGGCTCAAGTAATTAATGATTTGCGTAAACAACTTGGTAAACCAGCAGTTACTATTTCAACAAACTCTATCAATGTTGTTACTCAAGTTGCTAAACAATACGAAGCTGATAACTGGTTTGCTTTTGATAATAAAGGTCATGATGAATCTGCTCTAAAAACTGGTGCAGCCGCCGCAAATTCTGCATATAGTTCAGAATGTATAGCATCAACAAACACAGACAGTCGTTATATGACTATGGCTCAAATCAAACAAGACATTTATGAAGCTATTACTCTCATGGTATTTTCTAGTGATGAACTTCATCACGCTGAAATTATTCTTGAAGAAACAGCGCAAATGGGTGTAACATACAGCTTCTTCTCTAATTATAAAGGTCTTGGTGATTTCGCACAAATTCACTTTGTATTAAGTGTTCCACTCGCAGGAAATACTGATGCAAATGATACTGCTGATTACGTAACAACTTACGAACAAGCAGAAGAAACAGCAAAAGCTGAGCAAGCTAAACAAATCGCTAAATATCAAGACGCTATCACATCTGCAACTGCAACTAAGAAAGAAGC
>NZ_DEQF01000053.1:1594-18141 GCF_002360305.1 Streptococcus sp. UBA3373
AACACAAAAGCTAAAGCAACTGCTGTTAAAACAGAAGCTGAAACTAAGAAAGCTGATGCAGAACAACGTTTAGCTGACGCAAAACAAGCGTTGTCTAATGCTCAAGCTAAATATGACGCCGCTGTTGCTGTTCCCGAACAAACAGCTACTGCCAAAGCTAATTTGGCTAAAGCTCAAGCTGACCTTGCAACAGCCAAAGCAAATGTTGAAACAGCACAAAAAGCTCTTGATGCTATTCATGCAAGTCAAGCTGAAAAAGAAGAAACTTTGAAACAAGCGAAAGCTGATTTGGCTGATAAAATTGTTGCATGGACAGAAGCTAAAGATGCGCTTGCTAAAGAAATCGCTAAATTGAATGAACTTCAAAGCGTTTCAACAGAAAAACAACAAGCATTGAGTGATGCAATTGATGCTGTAACTGCGGCTAAACAATCATTGGAAGATGCTATCAACTACTTGAATCGTCTTGAAAACAGCAAAGACAATTTGAGTAAAGCAACAGCCGCTAAAACAGAAGCCGACGCAAAATTGGCAACAGCAAAAGCTGAGCTTGAAACAGAACTTGCAAAACTTGCGACATTGAAAGAAACAAGTGACGCCGCTCAAGCTAAATACGAAGAAGTAAAAGCTCGTTATGATGCCCTTGTAAAAGCTCAAGACGAATTGAATAACAACGATAAAGGTGATGTGATGATACACCAACAACACCTATTGTTGATGAAAAATCTGAACTTGAAAAAACCAAAGAAGCTAAAGAACAAGAACTTGCAGATGCTAAAGTGGCTGTGGCTCAACAAGGAGAAAACATCAAAGGTCTTCAAGAATGGTTTGATGACCAAATGAATAGATATCTATCAAATGGTGGTAAAATTGAAGATCTTGATCCTAACAGCCAACTTGCGCATACACCAGATCTACTTCGTAAACTGGGCGTAGAACTCAATGAAGCTCGTGATAAACAAGCCTCAATTGAACAAGACATTGCAACACTCACTTCAGAAATTGCTTCACTTGATGAACAAATTAAAGAAGTTGATTCTAAGAAAGATGAACCTGTTGTGCCTAATACACCAACAACACCAGACAAACCAGAAACTCCTGTAACTCCAACAACAGATACAAAACCAAGTGAATCTGCACAAACAGATACTAATGGCCAAGCAGCTTATCATGAGGTAGTGACAAAAGCAGAAACACAAAAAGTGATTGACCGCCGAGGCGTTCCAACTTATCAAGCAACTGCTGAACTTCCAAATACAGGTGATGACAATACAGCAACATTTACGCTCATGGGATTAGCTATTACTGCCATGGGAATGTTTGGAGCAATAAAATTAAAAGGGAGAAAAGATTGTTAAAAATGAAGCAAACAAGCCTAGTTGCTTGTTAGTTGTTTTATATGAAAAAGAAGAATATCATGAAAAAGTTTAAGTGTATTATTGGTCTATTATCTTGTGCAGCCATATTAACAGCTTGTGGGACAAAAACGGATAACGTTAAAAGTACAAGCAGTACAAAAGCTAAGACTAGTCAAACATCTTCATCAACCAAGCCTTCATCAAGCACAGAAACGCAATCATCTTCATCGGAAGAACCACAAAAATCTGATGAAGAACTTTACGCAGATATTATCGCTTCATATCCAAATGAGTATCGTGTCGGAAAGCACACTTTTTATGACATTGACGGGAACGGAACAGATGAAATGATTGTTGGAAATGGCAGCTTTGCCTATGCACTCTACTATTTAGAGAATGGTGTTCCAACAGAGCTAGTGTCATCTAATGTTTCATCAGTAGGCGGTGTTCGTCAAGGATTTTCTATTTATAAAAACGGTCAAGTATCTTACATGGACATCTCTTCATTTAATGGAGAGGGGACTATAACGGATTATCAGCTTAAATCTGACAATACAGGTGTGGATATTATCAAAGAGTTAGATTATAAAATTGGAGAGACAGCAGATGATGGCTTACAAGATGTTGAAACATTGGATTACAGTACTCTCACTTGGCAATCTGCTTTTGATGCTGCTGATGCCCAAATGGATATTAATGCTATCCAAAATAAAGATTACAGTTCAATCGCTGGAACATGGCAAAATACTAAGGGAGGTGTCCTTACTTTTAATGCAAACGGCATTGTAGGAGACAATCTTACTGTAGACCCATTTAATAATGCAACTGTTGAAAATAGTATATTTAGTACTAGTGTTTCAGCTGCTCCAACAGGTAGCTATATGATTAAGTTTGCACCCCAAGGAACATTCTTTGTAACAGACACCCTCGAAAATGAAGTGTCAGATGTTAGTAAAGATCGTATTTGGACTGGGCAACAATATAATTACACAGACCCAAGTGCGTTTTATTACAAGGTTGATTAAAGGAGATAATGATGAACTATAAACGTATCTATGTCGCAACTTCATCTATTATTGGCTTTATTTCTATCTTTATGCCTTGGATTGTTTACAATTCTTATACATTAGATGCTGTTAACGATATATTTAACGATGGTTATTGTTTTGGAGTGATGTTTTTAGTTATTTTAGTGTTATCAATGATAGGTTCAGAAACGTTAGGTCGAAAACGCAAGTTAGCACTATTAATTCTTTCAGTTTTGATACTTATTTTTGCAATTGGTGATTTTATGGCAAACCAAGAGTCACTTACTCGGTTAGGAGCTTCTTTTGGGATTGGATTTTTCCTGACACTCCTTTCGTCAGCTTTTATAGCAATTTATGTTTTCTTAGCTAAGCAAGATGGTACAGAAGAAAAAATAGAATTTAACTCTGAAGATTTCAAAGAGTTAGGTCAAAAAAGTTTAAAAGTGGCTAACTCAGTAACAAAAGTATCAAAGAATATTGTCAAATCTGCTATTGATGAAGTAAAGAAAGAGATTCGAACAACTGATAAAGAAGAAAAGTAGAGTAAGAAATGGGATTTTTTAGGAAGAATAGCTTATTAATCAAGACCGTATGATTGAGTTATTAGAGTACTCTAATGCTCTAGAAATGACTCATATTGCTCTTACTGCTGACATTGCTCGTACGAATACAACAATTGCTTCAAATCTTACTGATGTTAATCAGTCAGTTAATACTATCAAAAATCTACGGTAAGTTTTGTATAAAAAAGCTACCTTGATAAATTTACGTGGACTAAAATCCTAAATGATTCAAAAGTCTTAAAAAGTAAACATAAGACTGACCATCTGGTTGGGCTTATGTTTTTGGTATAATGGTAGGGATAATGATAAGAGAGGGCGCAAATGACACAGGTAACCAAACGGGCTTTGGAGGAGGCGCTGAAGCGTCTGCTTCTGGAGAAGCCCTTGAGCAAGATTACAATTCAAGACTTGGCAGATGAGTGTGGGATTAGTCGGATGACTTTTTACTACCATTTCAAGGATATTTATGATTTGGTGGAGTGGTCGTTTGTTGAGGATGCCAATGCTATTTTTCAAGCAGCACCAAGCACTGAGAGTTGGGAGATGGCTTTGCAGCACGTTTTTGAGATGATTAAAAAAGACGAGCTCTTTATCATGAGTGTTTACCACGCGGTTAGCCGTGAGCAGATTGAGCGTTATTTGCATCTGGTGATCCATCATTTGATGAGCCAACTCATTGAAAAAAGCGTGGCGACTGCTGGCATTAGCCTGAAGGACAAGGAAGGGCTTTTTGTCACGAATTTTTACAAATATGCCTTGATTGGTACGTTATTGGACTGGGTCAAGTCAGACATGAAGGCAGATTATCAAGAATTGGTAGTACAATTGACCAGCTTGATACATGATCCACTGATTGGGACCTTGAGGGGCTTTGCGTCCAAAAACTTATCAAAACCCCTAAAATGATAAAGTTTTTATCACTTCCAAGCATTTGTTTATTGACTTTGTATGGGTAAATGCCTAAAATGAAAGCGATTAAAAATAGTGGAGGTCATCAATATGTATTATTCAAGCGGAAATTACGAAGCATTTGCTCGCCCTTTGAAACCAGAAGGCGTTGAGCATAAGTCTGCTTATTTGATTGGCTCTGGTTTGGCAGCCTTGTCTGCGGCTTGTTTCCTCGTGCGAGATGGGCAAATGCCAGGGAAAAACATTCATATTTTAGAAAAAGACCCCATTCCTGGTGGGGCTTGTGATGGCTATCAATACGCTGATATTGGCTATGTCATGCGTGGTGGTCGTGAAATGGATAATCATTTTGAGTGTATGTGGGATTTGTTCCGCTCTATTCCATCTATTGAAACCGATGGCGTGAGTGTCTTGGATGAATATTATTGGCTCAATAAAGCCGACCCCAACTATTCTCTCTGCCGTGCGACAGAAAAACAAGGGCGAGATGCTCATACTGACAAGAAATTTGGTTTATCTGATAAGGCAGCCATGGAAATCATGAAATTATTCTTCACCCCTGATGAAGATTTGTACAACAAACGCATCAACGAAGTCTTTGACGATGAAGTCTTTGATTCTAACTTTTGGTTGTACTGGCGCACCATGTTTGCCTTTGAAAATTGGCATTCTGCCCTTGAAATGAAATTGTATATCAAACGTTTCATTCACCATATTAGTGGTTTGCCTGATTTTACAGCCTTGCGTTTCACTCGTTATAACCAATACGAATCCATGATTTTACCAATGGTCAGCTACCTCAATTCCTTTGGCGTGGTATTCCATTACGACACGAAGGTGGTCAATGTCGAATTTGATTGCCAAAAAGACAAAAAAGTTGCAAAATGCATTGACATTATTCATGACGGTAAAGAAGACTGCATTGATTTGACAGAAGATGATTTAGTCTTTATCACAAATGGTGGTTGTGTAGAAAATTCAAGTTATGGTAGCCAAGACAGCCCAGCAAGCTTCAACAAGACCATTCGTGAAGGTAGCGGTTGGGATATGTGGCGTAAGATTGCTGCTCAAGATGACTCCTTTGGTCACCCTGATAAATTCTGTTATGACCCCGAACAATCCAACTGGATGAGTGCGACTGTGACGACCTTGGATGATAAGATTCCAGCTTATATTCAAAAGATTTGTAAACGTGACCCATTTTCAGGAAAAGTTGTGACAGGTGGTATTGTAACGGCGCGTGATTCTAATTGGTTATTGAGTTGGACAGTCAACCGTCAACCACAATTCCGTTCACAACCGGAAAACGAATTGGTGGTTTGGGTGTATGCTCTTTTCTCTGACAAGGAAGGTGACTTTGTTAAAAAAACAATGCGTGATTGTACAGGTAAAGAAATCTGTGAAGAATGGCTTTATCACATGGGTGTTCCCGTCGATGAGATTGAAGACCTTGCGACAAACAGTGCCAAAACCGTTCCTTGCATGATGCCTTACATCACTGCCTTCTTTATGCCACGTGAAAAAGGCGACCGTCCAAACGTTGTGCCTGATGGTGCTGTCAATTTTGCCTTCCTAGGTCAATTTGCCGAAACCGAACGCGATACCATTTTCACCACGGAATATTCTATCCGTACAGGTATGGAAGCTGTTTATACTTTGTTAGACATTGACCGTGGGGTGCCAGAAGTATGGGGTAGTACCTACGATGTGCGTGACTTGTTGCGTGCTACCGTTGCCTTGCGTGATGGCAAACCAATCACAGATTTGGACTTGAATTTCGTTGAAAAATTCATCTTGAAACAAGCCCTAAGAAAGACCGAAGGCACAGACATCGAAAAAATTTTGAAACGTTACCATGTCATCTAAACTGCTTTGACAAGACAAATAACCTTGGTGCTAGTCACCAAGGTTATTTGTCTATTAGTATGCAAAGGTTGTGTTCTAGCATTTCACTGAGAATGACAATCAATTCGTTTTCAGAGATATTTTCAGGACGTGCCAGCCAGTTAATATAGACTCCCATAATACCATTTACCATATACCTGATTTTAAGACGGTTTTCAAAGCTAGAATGGTTTTTCAGGTAGTGTTGGCCCAATCCTTTTTCCAAAATTCGTGAAAAATCTTTAATCAAGTAAGCATAGGCATTTTTCTGAGCGATGATTTGGTAAAAACTCAGGTGGCTTTTCATGATTTGATTTAGCTCGCTAAAAAAGAGCAAAAAATCAAATTCTTCCTGTGCGTTGAGGATGTCGTCTAATTGCGAGCTAGCCTCTGCGGTCGATATTGGCTAACTTGGCAAGTTCGGTGACGGTGATGTCATCCACATCTTTTGATTCTATTATAGGTATCTGTGTTCATTATAATGATTACATAGAAAATCTTCACTGATGAAGAAAAATAAAGGAGACATCACGTTTTTTCATATTTGACCATTATCCTAAGGTTGATGTGACCTTGCAAGATTTTGTGACGTGACCCTTGGAGAAACTCGTTTTGCACTAACCTTGACAATGATTATCATTATCTTATTTTGGGATTTTTAGTTTGCGTGTACTCGTTTTTAATCGTTGATTGTGAAAAAAAGTGGATCTTATCCGCTATGGATGCATACTTTTTATTGTGCTGCTGATTTTATGGGGATTTGGGTCTTTCTTTCTGCCTACTTGCGATATGACCATTTTTGGTTCTTCTTGCTTGGAACCTTTGGTGAAGTCGTTTGGGTGGCTTTTGAGCTGTATTGCTTGTGGCGTGCGGTGACCTATGAAAGAGAAGAGATTTGGGGCAAGGGCACTACTTTGCAAAAGGCTATTATTTTGATGCTTGTTTGCAAGTTTTGATTTTCTTTGTCAGTGTCAATCTCTTGCGCGTGGAATTGCACGATGAATCAATATTTAAATTCTGGATTTTCACACAAGTCATTATCTGTGTGGTACCAGGTTTGTTCTGGGAAAAACGTGGCACACGTATTGGAGCTAGCTGGCAACTTAACATCGTATTTGTCTTGGTAGCTGTCTTGTCTTTCAATCTTTGGAATATGTGGGCTCTCATTAGTCCGCAATATTACTCAATGAGCAGGAATCCTTGATTCTACATCGTTGGTTGAATTACCTTGATCTTTGCTCTTCGTGGTTGCTACATCTATGCCAATTACCACCAAAACCAAGCCGCTTGCTTGACGGTAAAAAGCCCATTTTCTAAAAGAATCTCCAAACCATTAAGCTGGTGGGACAAGCTTGTCCTAGCGGCTTTTTTGATTTTTTAGGGAGAATATAACCAAATATGTTAGATAATATAACATTAAAACTAAAAAATTTTAGAAATTTTCAAAAGAGTATTTCTTTTTTAGACAAATAGGTGTATAATAACTCCATTGTTGTATGACAATTCTAATGAATGGCACTTGAGAGCTTGTTTATTAGGGAAAAAGATTTTAAGGAGGAGCATATGAAGAAAAGCTTTATTCATCAACAGCAGGAGATTTCTTTTGTCAAGAATACATTCACTCAGTACTTGATCGATAAACTTGGCATTGTTGAAGTGCAAGGACCTATTCTTAGCCAGGTCGGGGATGGAATGCAAGATAATTTGAATGGTATTGAAAATCCCGTATCTGTCCATGTGAAAGAAATCACTGATGCTGAGTACGAAGTGGTTCATTCATTAGCGAAGTGGAAACGTCATACCTTAGCACGCTTTGGCTTCAATGAAGGGGAAGGGCTTTTTGTTCATATGAAAGCTCTAAGACCAGACGAAGACGAACTGGACCCTATTCATTCGATTTATGTGGACCAATGGGACTGGGAAAAAGTCATCCCAAATGGACGCCGTGACATTGATTATTTGAAAGAAACGGTGGAGCAAGTCTATAAAGCCATTCGATTGACAGAATTAGCCGTTGAAGTACGCTTTGATATTGAAGCGGTTTTGCCAAAAACCATTACGTTTATCCACACAGAAGAATTGGTGGAGCGTTACCCTGATTTAACACCAAAAGAGCGTGAAAATGCTGCCGCTAAAGAATACGGTGCGATTTTCCTTATTGGTATCGGGGGTGTTTTACCAGACGGAAAACCTCATGACGGTCGTGCCCCAGACTACGATGACTGGACTTCTGAATCAGAAAATGGTTACCACGGTTTGAATGGTGATATCATTGTTTGGAATGAAACCATGAACTCTGCCTTGGAATTGTCATCAATGGGTATTCGTGTGGACGAAGAAGCCCTAAAACGCCAAGTCAAAATTACTGGTGACGAAGACCGCTTAGAATTAGAGTGGCACCGCGCCCTCTTAAACGGTCTATTCCCACTCACTATCGGTGGTGGTATCGGACAATCACGCCTAGCAATGTTCTTGCTCCGTAAAAAACACATTGGAGAAGTCCAATCAAGTGTATGGCCAAAAGAAGTGCGTAATACCTACGAAAACATTCTCTAACAGGAAGAATAAGATGCAAACAAAAAAGTTGTTAGAAAATCTTCTAACAACTTTTTATGTTATTCACGTTGGCATTTCGTTAAGCCTCGAGCTTCTGCGTCAGATAGAGTAACTTGTGTGGTGCTTTTAGCATTATTTAAACCAGGACAACCAGGGCTGAAGTGGTAACGTTTTCCAGTTCGAGTGATATAAACTTGTGTGGTATCATCTTGTTGGGCAGCAGGAGCCTGAGCTTGTGCTTGAGCTTGGGCCTGCGCTTGTTGTTCGATTAATTCTTTTGTAGAAATGGCATTTTCAACAAGGGTGATACGATTTTGTAGGCTTGCTTTTGTGCCCTTGTCGTTAACCAAGTTGGTTTTATCTGTGGCATTTGCAATATTGTCGCGACTTTGATTGTCTTCTAAGTATTTGACCGCATCATCGGCTTCTGTGATGAGAATGGCCTGTTCTACCAAATTCGTGCGGTTGTTAAGGTCAGCTTTTGTTTCCTCGTCAGATACCAAATTCACTTGATTTCTTGCAGCTTGCAAGTTATCGCGATTGTGGTTATCTTCTAAGTTTTTAACGGCTGTCTTAGCTTCTTCATTGACGATGTTTTGTTCGACAAGATTAATGCGTTGGTTTAAGGCTTCTTTCTGAGTTGAATCAGGAAGATTATCAACGGTTGCTTTAGCGTATGCTAAATTGCTTCTGGTTTGGTCATCTTCTAGTTGTTTAACTGTTTTTTTAGCTCGGTTAAGTTTCTTGTTTTTAGTTGATTTCTTTATTTTTGTTTTAGTGCTGGCTTTTGTTGTTGATGTGTGACTATCTGCCAAGACAATTGCTGTATTGTCACTTGATGATGGCAAAAATCCTTGATCTGGAGTCATTCCCATAAGGGCAGCTGCCATGAAGAGCACGGCAAGTTTGACCGTCTTTTTCATGTATCATTCCTCCAAAAATAATATTCTTCTCATCAGATTATATCAATCCTAAAAAATTGTGTCAATAGCGTTTAGAGTTTATCGTTTTTTAAGGCAATTGCCCTGTTTTTTGCTATAATAGGTGTCATGAGAGTTGTAGCAGGAACATTTGGAGGGCGTCCTTTAAAGACGCTAGATGGAAAAATCACGCGCCCAACGACGGACAAGGTCAAGGGAGCCATTTTTAATATGATTGGTCCTTACTTTGATGGAGGACGGGTCTTGGATTTGTTTTCGGGAAGTGGCAGTCTAGCTATTGAGGCTATTTCGCGCGGTATGGACGAGGCGGTCTTGGTGGAACGCAACCGTCAAGCGCAGGCTATTATTACGGAAAATATCAAGATGACCAAGGCCCAAAACCAGTTTCATTTGTTGAAAATGGATGCCAATAAAGCAATTGGTGTGCTCAAAGGTCCGTTTGATTTGGTGCTTTTAGACCCGCCTTATGCCAAGGAAGAGATTATCAAAAACATCACGGATTTGGAGGATGCTGGGCTTTTGTCTGAGGAGGTCATGATTGTCTGTGAGTCCGATAAGGCGGTGGATTTGCCTGAGGAGATTTCTCGTTTTGGTATTTGGAAGCAAAAGACCTACGGTATTAGCAAGGTCACGGTTTACGTGAGATAAGAGCTATTGGAAAGGAAAGCATATGGCTAAAATTGGTTTAATGATGGGTTCTTTTGACCCTGTGACAAATGGGCATTTGGATATCATTGCGCGTGCAAGTCGCTTGTTTGATAAGCTGTATGTGGGCATTTTTTACAATCGTGATAAAAAAGGTTTTTTTAGCGTGGAAGAACGCAAGCAAATGCTGGAAGAAGCTTTGGCGGCTTTTCCCAATGTGACGGTGATTATGGCGCACGATTCCTTGGCGGTAGCTATTGCCAAGCGTTTGGGTGTTGGCTACTTGGTGCGTGGTCTTCGAAATGCTAAAGATTTGGAATACGAGGCAGATTTGGCCTTTTACAATCACCATTTGGCAGCAGAGATTGAGAGTGTTTTTTTGCTGACAGCGCCTCAGTGGCAACACATTTCGTCGAGCCGCATTCGTGAATTGATTGCTTTTCAAGCAGATATTGCTGATTTTGTGCCAAAAAGTGTGATGACAAAAGTGGAGGAAATTAATGACAAAAAACAATGGCTTTAAGAAGACACTCGGCAAAGTCGGTCATTTTTTGAAGCGTTTTAAGTGGTGGATTGTAGGTGTTGTGGGAGTTCTTTTTCTCCTGTTTAGCCTCTTTTACCCGCTGAATTACTATATCGAAATGCCTGGTGGTGCCTATGATGTGCGCAGTGTTCTGACGGTTAATAATAAAGAGGATGACGAAGAAGGGTCTTATAATTTTGTAGCGGTATCGGTCAGTCAGGCGACCTTAGCCCAGCTGGTTTATGCTTGGTTGACCCCGCATACCGAGATTTCCACAGCTAAGGAAACCACAGGTGGTTACAGTAATGAGGATTACCTGCGTATCAATGATTATTATATGCAGACCTCACAAAATACAGCTACTTATGAAGCACTGACTTTGGCTGGCCAACCTGTTACTCTTGATTATGAAGGGGTTTATGTCCTAAACGTCAGCGATAATTCAACCTTCAAGGGCATTTTAAACATCGCCGATACTGTAACTGGCATTAACGGTCAGACCTTTAACAGTTCGGCAGAGCTGATGGCTTATGTGGCTGATTTGGATTTGGGTTCTGAAGTAACGGTTCAATACACTTTAGACGGCAAGGCCAAAGAAGCAACGGGTAAAATCATTGAATTGTCAAATGGTAAAAATGGAATTGGTATTGGTTTGGTGGACCATACCAAAGTATCGTCAGACATTCCTGTTGACTTTCACACCAGTGGTGTCGGCGGTCCAAGTGCTGGTTTGATGTTCACCCTTGATATTTACGACCAATTGACCCAAGAAAACCTTCGTAAAGGGCGCAAGATTGCTGGAACAGGAACCATTGAAAGTGATGGTTCTGTGGGCGACATCGGTGGAGCGGCTCTTAAGGTTATCTCTGCGGCAAAATCAGGTGCGGATATTTTCTTCGTGCCAAATAACCCGGTAGATGAGGAAACCTTGAAGCAAGACCCCGATGCTAAGACCAACTATGAAGAAGCGGTTGAGGCTGCCAAAAGCATCGATACAGATATGAAAATCGTCCCTGTCACAACGGTTCAAAAAGCCATTGACTATCTTCGTGACACGGATAAATAAACAAACAAAGCTCCTAGTTCTTCTTCTCCTAGCAGAAAGAAGGTCCTAGGGGCTTTTTAATGAATTTTTTAATTTTTTCTTAAGCTTTCTCCGCTACAATGTCACTAAGCGTAAATAATAGATTGTTTGTAGGAGTAACTTATGAAAAACTGGCAGAAGCGCTTTATCATCTGGTTTAACTTGGCCATTTTGTTTGTTTTTTTAGATGTCAGTTTACTGATATTTGTTCGCTCGATTAACCACGAAGGGATTTATCAGACCACGGCAATGAAATGGGAAACCTTCTTTGTTTGGGCACTTTGCTACGCGATTGTGTGTCTGGGTCAGATTTTAGGGTATGTGCTGTTTAAACGTCGCAAATCAGCAAGAAGTGGGAGTTAAGCCTCGTTTGTCAACCAAAAGAAAAAAGAAGTGCGTCAAAAGAACCTGACAAGCTTCTTTTTTAGTCTATTGGAAGCTTTCTAGCGACTAGCGGTTGGCGATTTTCAAAAATCAAAAAATAGTGTATAATAAAAAGGTTACGACTGCCACCAAGCTTTTTTAATGAGCAAGTTTTTTGCTGGCAGCATGCGTTTAACTATGGATTGAGAGGAGACCGATGAGAAAAGAGATCTCTCCTGAAATGTACAACTACAACAAGTTTCCTGGTCCACAGTTTGTGGCCTTTCCTGACCGTATTAAAAGTGAAACGATTGAGTTGTTCATTTTGGAAAATACAAAAGATGCCCTTGATGTGACTGTCTTTAGCCAACGTTTTTCAGATATTTTGCTCAAATACGATTACATTGTTGGTGACTGGGGCAACGACCAGTTACGTCTTAAGGGATTTTATAAAGATGACAGATATGTCAAAAAATCACGTTGCATTTCGCATTTAGAAGACTATTTAAAAGAATATTGTAATTTTGGGTGTGCTTACTTTGTGCTCGAAAACAAGTCACCGAGAAAGGAAAAGGCAGATGAGCGCCGAAAAGGTAAAAGCAGCCGACATAGCAAGCGCTCAGCGTCCGCATCAAAAGAAATGAATGACAAAGGGCGTGAACGCTCTCATCACAAATTTTTTACCAAAAAACACCACTCTGATAAAAAACAAAAACCACTGACTGAACGTCAGACCAAAAAAGAAGTTACTTCGACATCACACCATTTTGTGATTTCCAAAAAGAAACGATAGAAAGGATTTTGTATTTACAACATGCAAACAGAAACAAAAGAAGTTAAGCCTTCTATTTATGGCTTGACACGCGATGAATTGATTGAATGGGCGATTGAACACGGGGAAAAGAAATTCCGTGCGACACAAATTTGGGATTGGTTGTACCGCAAACGCGTCCAATCTTTTGAAGAAATGACCAACATCTCTAAAGACTTTATCGCGGTTTTAAATGAGAATTTCTGCGTCAATCCTTTGAAACAACGCATTGTTCAAGAAGCTTCTGACGGAACGGTGAAATACTTATTTGAATTGCCAGATGGCATGCTGATTGAAACCGTATTGATGCGTCAACACTATGGTTTGTCAGTCTGCGTGACGACCCAAGTGGGTTGTAACATCGGTTGTTCGTTTTGTGCCAGCGGTTTGATTAAAAAACAACGTGACTTGACCAGCGGTGAAATCACATCACAAATCATGATGGTGCAAAAATACTTTGACGAACGTCATCAAGGTGAACGCGTCAGCCATGTGGTGGTCATGGGAATTGGTGAACCATTTGATAACTATGACAATGTGCTGCGCTTTTTACGCACCATTAACGATGACAATGGGTTGGCTATTGGTGCCCGCCATATTACCGTATCAACTTCAGGTTTGGCTCATAAAATCCGTGAATTTGCCCAAGAAAGCTTGCAAGTCAACCTTGCGGTTTCTCTTCACGCGCCAAACAATGAATTGCGTTCTCAAATCATGCGCATCAACCGTTCATTCCCACTGGAAAAACTCTTTTCAGCGATTGAATACTACATTGAAACCACTAACCGCCGTGTAACCTTTGAATACATCATGCTAAACGGTGTCAATGATTCGCCAGAAAATGCTCAAGAATTGGCTGATTTAACCAAGAAAATCCGCAAATTATCTTACATCAACTTGATTCCTTACAACCCTGTATCAGAGCACGACCAATATAGCCGCTCAAGTAAGGAGCGTGTGGCAGCCTTCTACGATGTGCTCAAGAAAAACGGCGTTAATTGTGTGGTGCGTCAAGAACACGGAACTGATATTGATGCGGCTTGTGGTCAATTGCGTTCAAATACCATGAAAAAAGACCGTCAAAAAGCAGCGGTGAAAGAGCAAGCAGATGCCTAATTGGTTGGATAGCCGTGGGGAACTCGTGCCTTCCATGCGTCGTCTAACGCGCATCTTGGTAATTCTCTACGCCCTCATGGTAGCTTGGATGTGCTTTTCTCCACAACCCATTATCATTGATGGTGTCGAAACCCCAAACTTGATTGCTCACGGTCGTTTGCGTTTATTGCTTGTACCTTTTAATACCTTTTTGTCCTTTGGGCAATTAGAAGGTTTCAAGGAAATCTTTTGGGTCATTCTCCAAAATGTCATGAATGTCTTTTTACTCTTTCCTTTGATGTTGGGCTTGATTGCCCTTTTTCCAAGGTGGCGAAGTCTGAGCCAAGCAGCGCTTTTAGCCTTCTTGATTAGCCTAGGCATTGAAAGCACGCAATTGTTGGTGGATGTCTTGTACAATGCCAACCGTGTTTTTGAGATTGATGACTTATGGACAAATACCTTGGGTGGTGTACTGGCCTTTCTGGTTTATCGCTGGCTGGTGCGCCTTCTTAACCCAAGTCATTAACCAATTTGCCTTGGCAGATTGGTTTTTATGATGTAAACGTTCTCCTAGGTTTTACAAGTTTCCGTAGGCGTATTATAATGGTAGGTATGGCAAATGAAAATGTTCGAATTGTTTTAAACCAAGAGATTGCTCAGCAGCTCCATTTGGAGAAGGGGCAGGTGATAGAAGCGGAGTTAGATGTCAATCGCCTGCTCATCCAAACGGGCGAAGAACCCAAGCGTCAGACGCTATCCAGCTGGGTCGTCATCGTGGCAACACTGGTTCTATGTTCGCTTTTTTATGCCCTTAGTGCTCTTCAAAATAGAAACCAAATTTTATTAGTGGGGGATTATTCGATTATTACCTTCCTGATTGCTTTTGCGGGGGTTTTAGGGATGACGGTTTTCACCATCAATTTGATTCGAAACCGTCAGCTATTTTTAGGAGGACTAAAGGCGCGTGTATTCTGGCGGATGTTGCCTATCATCGTGGCATCTTTTACGGTGATTTTGCTGCTGGCCTTGCTGGCTTTGGGCTGGCTTTTGGAGCAGATTTTCACAGGAGCATCCTTTGACAAATTCACGGCTAGCTTGATTTTGGGCGCTGCCCTTTATGCTGTCAGCGTTTTTTGGGGACAAATAGCAGAGCAGATTAGGGCGACTTGGTTGACCACTGTATTTACCATTATCATGATTAGCGGTGTCTTTGCTTCCATGGCTTCCAATAGTTCTAGGGAATGGTGGCACTTTAACCTGAGTTTCCTAGGCACGCAAGAGGCAAGGGACAGTTGGCAATTCAACTTGACTTTGATGCTGTCTGCCTTGATTTTAGTGACCTTGGTGGATTACCTCTTTGTCGCCTTGGGTGAAAAATACGCTAAAAACTGGAAATTGACGCTGATGCGCGTGATGTTGACCTTGCTGGGGCTTGATTTGGGAGCGGTTGGTTATTTCCCAAATAATGCCAATTCTCATGTTCTTCATACGCGTGTGGCAGGCTATTTGGTTTTGATTATCATCGCTTTAATCATCAGTGTTCGCTGGCTACTGCCCAATGTCACCAAGGACTTTTTGATTATGTCTTACGCCATTGGTGGCATGCTAGTTGTCTTGCAGATTGCCTTCCAAGGTGTGCACTACTTGTCTTTGACTGCCTTTGAAATCAGCGCTTTCTTGTTGGCCTTTACTTGGCTGATAAGGCTGTTCAACCACTTAGAGCAACTCATCGTGACGGATAAGAAAATCGTGCACCTAACCATTGAATAAAAAAACTCATCTCTTAACCTCGTTTGGTTAAGAGATTTTTTTAATGAAAACAATATTTTTAGAAAATTTAAAAAAATCTATTGACAAGCCTATTTGAAGCTCGTATAATATAAGGCAATCAGAAAGTAACAGAAAATGATTTTCAGGGAGCCCATGGTAACTGCGAATGGGTAATGTTTTTTTGTGAAAATTGGGCTGATGGTAATGGTTGAAAATAACACATGTTTTTCAGGTAGGCACCCCTTATCGTGCAACTCCTTGTTGGAGGAGATAGAGATGACGGCAGTTTAATAGCTTTTTTCCGTCAAAATGAGGTGGCACCGCGCTAAAATAGACGCCCTCACACAGATAGTTTTTTTCTGTGTGAGGGTTTTTGTTTTATATGGTGATAAGATTTTCAATCCTATAATAGTGAAATGAACGCTGATGATCTAGGCAGGTTATGGGCGGCAAGTTTCAGGTAGACACCCCTTATCGTGCAACTCCTTGTTAGAGGAGATAGAGATGACGGCAGTTTGATAACTTTTTTCCGTCAAGATGAGGTGGCACCGCGCTAAATAGACGCCCTCACACAGCTATTTTTTGCTGTGTGGGGCTTTTTCTTTACCTTGGAGGTGACTGATGAAAAGACGCGATAAAGGCTGGCGAATCAGCTGATAACCCAAATATTTCAAGAATAGAAAGGACTATGTATGAGAACGATTTTAACAGCTGATACTTTGACGCCTATTTTGGCTTACTTACGCATTCAAGGAAAACATAAGGTTATCTTGGAGTCTATTCCCAGAGAAAAAGAAAATGCTCGTTTTTCCATCGTGGCTTACAATCCCGTTTTTGACATCAGTTTTGACGAGGGCAAGTTGACTCAAAATGGAAAGGAGATTGCGGCAGATCCTTTGGATTACCTCAATCATCTAACGGTTAAAAATAGTGAGAGTGATTTGCCTTTTGCTGGTGGGGCAATTGGTTTTGTGGGTTATGACATGATCGGGCTTTATGAGGCGATCGGGGATATTC
>NZ_DEQF01000053.1:18206-43587 GCF_002360305.1 Streptococcus sp. UBA3373
ATAAAACCGAAAAAGTCCACGTGGTTGAGGATAATTGTTATAGCCAGCGTGATCAAAAAGCTATGCGTCAAACGCTTGACAAGGTAACTAAGGAGTTACAAACGCAAGTTGACAAGGAATGTGCGCCCCTAAGGCCTTCCTCTTTGGATTTTAAACCGCATATGGAAAAGGCGGCTTTTGAAAAGATGGTGGAAAAGGCTAAGCGCTACATTCGTGAGGGGGATATGTTTCAATGTGTGCTGAGTCAGCGCTTTTCAAGTCCCTTTTCTGGTGAGCCTTTGGATTATTATCGTCAGTTGCGCGTGGCTAATCCGTCTAATTACCTTTACTTCTTTGATTTTGGGGATTATCAGATTATTGGAGCTAGTCCAGAGAGTCTGGTATCGGTGAAAAAAGATGTGGTAACCACCAATCCCATTGCTGGGACGCGTCCGCGGGGGCAAAATGATGCTCAAGATGCTGCGTTAGCCAAGGATTTACAAACCGACGTCAAAGAAACGGCTGAACATCGTATGTTGGTGGACTTGGGCCGAAATGACATTGGCAAGATTTCTCAAAATGGAACGGTCAAGGTTACGACCTATATGGCGGTGGAATATTTTCGCTACGTCATGCATTTGACTAGTGTGGTTAAGGGAAAATTGCTGCCTGGGGTGCAGAGCATTGAAGCCTTGAAGGCGACCTTGCCTGCTGGTACGGTATCAGGTGCGCCAAAAATTCGAGCCATGAAACGTATTTACGAATTGGAACAGGAAAAACGCGGTGTTTACGCAGGTGCTATTGGTTATTTGTCTGCCTCGGGTGATATGGATTTTGCCATTGCCATTCGCACCATGATTCTCAAAAATCAGCGAGCTTATGTGCAAGCAGGAGCAGGAATTGTTTACGATAGCGTAGCAGAAAAGGAATTTGCTGAAACGCTCAATAAAGCCAAAGCCATGACACGAATAGGGGAAAGCCGTTGATTTTATTAGTTGATAATTATGATTCATTTACCTACAATTTAGCCCAATACCTAGGAACCTTTGCTGAGGTTCAGGTCTTGCGAAATGACGACGTAGGCTTAGAAGTGGCAGCCCAAGCAGCAGACGCTTTGGTCCTATCCCCAGGTCCAGGTTGGCCAGCCGACTCTGGAAAAATGGAGGCTTTGATTGAGACCTTTGCGAAAGAAAAGCCTATTTTGGGGATTTGCCTTGGGCATCAAGCCATCGCTGAAACCTTTGGCGGTCAGCTTGGACTTGCTCATAAGGTCATGCACGGCAAACAAAGTGAGATGGCAGTGATAGCAGATTCACCGCTTTTTGAAGGAATGGGAAGTACTTTGCTGATTATGCGCTACCACTCCATCGTGGTGACGGATTTGCCTAAGGGATTTGAGGTGGTGGCCAAAACAACTGATGACCAAGAAATCATGGCCATTCAACATCAGGAATTACCGATTTACGGGCTGCAATTTCACCCAGAAAGCATAGGAACGCCAGATGGCTTGCAGATGATAGAGCAATTTGTGCAATTGGTTAGGGAAGATAAAGGGAGAAGAGAAAATGAAAGAAGTATTTCATCAAATGGCTAATGGAGAAGATTTGACACAAGAACAAGTAGAAGCTTTGTTTGACGCGATTTTAAATCAAGAGGTGTCTGAAAGCGAGTTGGCTGCTTTTCTTATGGGGCTTAGGGTCAAGGGAGAAACATCTGCTGAGATTACAGGCATTGTGCGAGCGCTAAAACGCCATGCGGTTTCTCTGCCACAGACCTTTGAAGATGCCATGTGTAATTGTGGGACAGGCGGCGACCAATCTTATAGTTTCAATATCTCGACAACAGCTTGCTTTATTTTAGCGGCGGGTGGCATTCGGATGGCCAAGGCTGGTAATCGTTCGGTGTCGTCACAATCTGGCTCTGCCGACGTGCTGGAGGCTTTAGGTATTAACATTGCGGCTGCTCCTGAAACCTTAGCCCAAGCCTTGCAAGAAGTGGGACTTGCCTTTATCTTTGCCCAAACCATGCATCCAGCCATGCGTTTTATTGCTCCAGCCCGCAAGACACTTGGCATTCCGACTATTATGAATTTGGTAGGCCCTTTGGCCAATCCCTTGGACCTTGAAACGCAATTGATGGGCTTGTACAGTGAGGATTTGCAGGGAACAGCTGCTCAAGTGATGCAGCAATTGGGGCGTAAGCGTGCCATTATCATCACAGGCCCCAATCACATGGACGAAGCCGCTCTTTACGGTACCAACACCTACACCCTCCTCGACAATGGCCATATCAGCCAACACCAATTTACTTATCAAGATCTTGGCATGCCAAAAGTCACTTTGGATGACATTGTCGGCGGAGATGCCAAGGAAAACGCCGCTATTTTGCTCAGCGTTCTTAACAATGAACCTAGTCCCTATCTGGAAACAACAGCGCTCAATGCGGGACTTGGTTTTTACGCCAATGGCAAGGTGGCTAGTCTGGAAGAAGGCATTGCCTTGGCTCGTCAATTGTTGGCAGATGGTTCTGCCTTAGCCAAATTGCAGCAACTCAGAGAGGTACAAGTATGACACAGACATTTCTTTCGCGCATTTTAGCCGAAAAAGCCAAGGAAGTTGAAACGATGGCAACCGAAGAATTGCAACCCTTGCGTGATACCTACAAGCTTTACGATTACCTCAAAAGTCACCCTAAGCAGTTACAAGTGATTGCAGAAGTGAAAAAAGCCAGTCCCAGCTTTGGCGATATCAATCTTGACGTGGCTATTGACCAGCAAGCAAAATGCTATCAAGAAAACGGGGCAGCCATGATTTCCGTGCTGACCGACCCACATTTTTTTAAAGGCAGTATTGAAGATTTGCGTCAGGTTTCCAGTCAGGTGCGCATTCCGACGCTGGCTAAGGATTTTATCATCGATGAAAAACAGATTATTCGCAGTCGTAATGCTGGCGCAACGGTGATTTTGCTGATTGCGGCAGCTTTGCCAGAACAACGTTTGAAGGCCTTATATGATTTTGCGACCCAGTTGGGCTTAGAAGTCTTGGTTGAAACGCATCATTTGGCAGAGCTGGAAATTGCCCATCGGATAGGCGTCAAAATCATCGGCATCAACAATCGCAACTTGCAGACTTTTGAGACAGATGTACACACCAGCTTGGCTTTATCCGAGCATTTTCAAGAGAAACCTGTATATATCTCAGAATCAGCCATTTTGACCAAAACTGACGCAGCTCTAGTTGCCCCCTTCTTTAATGGGATTTTAGTGGGAAGAGCCTTGATGCAGGCGGAAAATGTAGCTGAAAAAGTGAAGGAGTTGCAGATTGACAAAGGTTAAAATTTGCGGGCTTTCAAGCAAGGAGGCGGTCAAGCAGGCCGTCAAATGCCGAGCGGATTATATCGGATTTGTCTTTGCTAAAAGCAAGCGACAGGTCGGCTTAAAACAAGCCAGCTATTTGGCACAGTTTGTTCCTAAAACCGTCCAAAAAGTAGGTGTTTTTGTAAGCCCGACCTTGCGGGAACTAAAGGAAGCGATTAGAACAGTACCTCTTGACATGGTGCAAATTCACGGAGAATGTGATGATAGCCTCTTTAATCACCTTGACGTTCCTAGCATTCGTGCCATCCCTGTTCATCAAATACTGGAAGATATCGACACCCAAGCGGACTACCTTTTATTTGACGCTCCTTTAGCTGGCTCGGGCAAGACTTTCGATTGGGACTTGTTAAAAGATAAGACCATTTCAAAACCCTATTTTTTAGCAGGTGGATTGACGGGGGACAATGTCCGAGAAGCGATAACTTTCTTTCACCCTGATGGTGTTGACGTTTCTTCTGGTGTTGAAACGGATGGTCAAAAAGATTTAGAGAAAATAGCGAGATTTATAGAAAGTGTGAAACAATGACATATAACCAACCTGATCGTAAGGGATTTTATGGAAAATTTGGTGGGCAATTTGTCCCTGAAACGCTGATGACTGCGGTGCTAGAGCTGGATAAAGCTTACCGCCAAGCAAAAGCAGATCCTAGTTTTAGAGAAGAATTGGATCAACTTTTGAAAGATTATGTGGGACGTGAAACGCCGCTTTATTATGCGGAGCGTTTGACCAAGCATTTTGGTGGGGCGAAAATTTACCTGAAACGCGAGGATCTCAACCACACAGGTGCCCATAAAATCAACAATGCCCTCGGACAAGTTTTGCTTGCTAAACGCATGGGGAAAAAGAAAATCATTGCCGAAACAGGGGCAGGCCAACACGGAGTTGCCACAGCCACAGCCGCTGCCCTATTTGACATGGAGTGTACCATTTACATGGGAGAAGAAGACGTGAAACGCCAAGTTCTCAATGTCTTTCGCATGGAGTTGCTGGGGGCCAAGGTCTTTTCGGTGACCGATGGCTCACGTGTTTTGAAAGATGCGGTCAATGCTGCCTTGCGTGCATGGGTGGAAAATATCGAGGATACGCATTACGTTATGGGTTCAGCTCTTGGACCAGCCCCTTTTCCTGAAATGGTGCGAGATTTCCAATCGGTCATTGGTAAAGAAGCCAAGCGGCAATACGCGGAATTATCAGGTGGGCAATTGCCTGATGCTGTTCTGGCTTGTGTAGGCGGTGGTTCCAATGCCATTGGTTTGTTTTACCCTTTCGTCGAGGACGAATCTGTTGCCCTTTATGGGGCTGAGGCTGCTGGTCATGGATTGGATACGGAAAAACACGCTGCAACCTTTGCCAAAGGTCGTCCTGGTATTTTGCACGGGGCTTTGATGACGGTGCTTCAGGACCGTCACGGGCAAATCATGGAAGCCTTCTCCATTTCAGCTGGGCTGGATTATCCAGGTGTCGGCCCTGAGCATTGCCACTTTAAAGACATTGGCCGTGCTAGTTATGATGCCATTACAGATGAAGAAGCCTTAGAAGCCTTTATGCACCTATCTCGCTTGGAAGGTATTATCCCAGCCCTCGAATCCAGCCACGCTATTGCCTTGACCAAGAAAGTCGCCAAGCAATTGGGGCCAGATAAATCGATCATCGTCTGCCTATCTGGTCGTGGCGACAAGGATGTCATGCAAGTCAAAGAACGTTTGGAAACAGAAAGGAAGTAGCCCATGACCAAAACACTCACGCAACATTTGGAGAAAATTAAGGCAAGTGGAAAAGGGATTTTTGTGCCCTATATCATGGCAGGTGACCACGAAAAAGGCCTAGACGGTTTATACGACACCATTGCTTTTTTGGAAAATAGCAGAGCTTCTGCCATTGAAGTGGGAATTCCTTGGTCTGACCCCGTTGCTGATGGACCTGTTATTGAACTCGCAGGACAAAGAAGCTTGGCTAACGATGTGAGTTTAACAGCGATTGTTCAAAAATTACAAGAAAAACAAACGACAGTTCCTTTGGTCATCATGACTTACATCAATCCTGTCTATCAATACGGCATTGAGAAATTTATTGCTGACTTGAAAAATACGTCTGTTAAAGGGTTGATTATTCCTGATTTACCACACGAACATGAAAATATGGTAAAACCATATCTTACCGACACAGATATTGCTCTTGTGCCGCTGGTTAGCCTGACAACAGGTATTGAACGTCAAAAAACGTTATGTAAAGATGCTGAAGATTTCATCTATGCTGTGGCTGTTAATGGCGTCACAGGTAAAACAGGTCATTACCGTGAGGATTTGGATAAACATTTGACCAATCTTAAAGCCATTGCTGACATTCCTGTTTTAACAGGTTTTGGTGTCTCAACTCCAGCGGACATTGAGCGCTTTAACAAAGTATCAGACGGTGTCATTGTTGGAACCAAAATCGTCAATGATTTGCACCAAGGTCATTTGGAAGCATTAGCAAACTTCATCCAGTATGGTGCTACCTATGCAAACTAAAAAAGCCTCCAAACGGAGGCTTTTAATCATGCGTAAATACTAGTGAGGTGAATTGTTATTAAAACAAATCAAAAATCAATTTGAGGTTTAAAACGGTTAGAACGACAGCAACCACATAGCCTAAAATGGTGTTCCACTTGGCATTGACAAACTCACCCATGATTTTCTTATTAGATGTGAAGTAAAGCAATGGGAAGATTGAAAATGGCAGAGCTAATGAAAGAAAGACTTGAGAATAAACAATCAATTGGTCCAAAACCTCTTCTTGACTACCATACATCAAGGCTACGATAATGACGGGTGTCAAGGCTAAGAGTCGGGTAACCAAACGAATAAGCCATTGTGGCAAACGGAGTTTCAAAAAGCCTTCCATAACGATTTGCCCTGTTAAAGTACCTGTAATGGTTGAATTTTGCCCGCTGGCCAAAAGAGCGACCGCAAATAAGATTGATAGAGCTGAACTAGCCACGCTACCAGCAATGGCAGAATTTTGAAGTGCATCATACATTTGAGAAAAGGCACCAATGTCACTGGCGTGACCGTAGAACAAGGCAGCCCCCAAAACCAAGAGCAGAGAATTGACCACAAAAGCCAAACTCAACTGAATGTTGGAATCCCAAGTCATGAAGCGAACAGCTTGTTTAACAGAATTGTGATTGTCATAATCCACTTTCCGAGTTTGCGAAATGGAAGAGTGCAAGTAGAGATTATGTGGCATCACCGTTGCCCCGATAATCCCCAAGGCTAAGGTTAGCTGGCTATGCCCACCGACTTGCTTAGGATTTAAAATGGATGCGCGTGGGATATAACCTTGAAAAATGCCTGACACACTAGGGTGTGAGAGGTAAACCAAATAGACAAAGATAAGTAAAATCGTTGCTATTAAGGTTGACACGATTGCTTCAATTTTACGAAACCCAAGTTTCATCAAGGATAGTAGTAAAAAGACATCCAAGACTGTCAGTAAAATACAAAAGAGCAAAGGCCAACCAAACAGCAAATGCAAGGCAATCCCAGAACCGATAACTTCTGCCAAATCCGTTGCCATCAAAGCCAACTCAATGATGACAAAGAGCACGTAACGAAGCCCTTTTGGCAAATGAGCGGCGGTTGCTTGCGCCAAGTCCTGCCTTGTCACAATGCCTAGTTTTCCAGCCATCTGTTGTAACTGCATCGCAATGAGAGATGATATTAAGACAACAGACAAAAGAACGTATTTATAAGTTGCTCCACCAACAACGCTTGTAATCCAGTTACCAGGGTCCATGTATCCAACAGCCACTAAAGCACCAGGACCGATAAAAGCTTTCAACGTGCGCCAAAAGGGAGCGTTTTGAGGAACAGCGATACTTTGATTGACCTCACCAAGTGATTTTGAGTAAGTTGTAGATATTTCCAAACCCCAACCTCTTTTCTGTATATTTCTAAAACCTATTATATCAGAAAAGCTCAAAAAATAAAGTCTGTTTAACTAAAAAATTAAGTTAACTTAAAAAAGATAACTAACAAGTATCCTAAAAATAAAAAAGGCACCAAGGGAATGTGTTTGCAACGCTTTAATTTTAATAAATAGGAGAGAATGCCTGCCAAAGACCCTAGTTCAATTACCCATAATAATGCCGTAAGGCTAAGTCCTAAGCTCAAACTGGCGAGATAGAAAAAATCCCCACTGCCTATCTTAATATCTGCCATTTCTGCTAAAATCCCAAGCAAACAAAGGATGAGAAAGATAGGGGAAAGGGGAGCAAAAAAGAACAAGCCAAGTGTCGGAAGTAGCCAAGCCAGAATAGGAAAGCCAAGGGATTTCAAGTCGTAAAGGCTAAGCAAAACGCTCAGGAGAATGGTCATACAGATTTGTCCTGATAAGATATGATGGTAGTAACCGACACTAACAATTCCCAAGAAACACTCAATAAGCAAGTACCAAATGGGCAATTTAACCTGACAAAGACGGCAACGCCCACGGTTGATCAAAAAAGACAAGATGGGAATCAAGTCCCAAGTAGGCAAGGTTGTACCACAAGCTTGGCAATGACTAGCTGGCGTAATGAGGGATTTTTCAGGAAAACGCTCGACCACAACACCGATAAAAGAGGCTAAAGAAGCCCCTAGAAAAAAGAATAATAAAATGTCCATACTAGTTTATTCGAAAAATAATTAAAAAAGAGAGCATATTATTTGCTATTTATTTAGAATTATTATAAAATAGGATTATAAAGTAAAGGATGAGAAATCCTAAAGTGTCTCAAAATGTTATTTGACGAGGAGGTTTATTATGACTCAAACAATCACTGAAAACATTTACGCATCTGTAACACATAATATCTCACAAAAATCAACTACTAAAAATGCCAAAACAAAAGCTGTTCTTAACCAGGCGGTCGCTGATTTGTCAAAGGCTGTCTCAATTGTTCACCAAGTTCACTGGTACATGCGTGGAGCAGGCTTCTATTACTTGCACCCAAAAATGGACGAATTGATGGACAGTCTTAATGCTTCACTAGATGAAATGAGTGAACGTTTGATTACCATCGGGGGAGCACCTTATTCAACGCTTAAAGAATTTGATGACCATTCAAAACTAGAAGAGGTGCCAGGTTCATTTGAAAAAACAATGGATGAACACTTGGCACGTTTGGTAGATGTTTATACTTATTTATCAGCTCTTTATCAAGTAGGTCTTGATGTGACTGATGAAGAAGGCGATGCACCATCTAATGATCTTTTCACAGCAGCACAAGCTGAAGCTGAAAAGACTATCTGGATGTTGCAAGCAGAACGTGGCCAAGCATCAGGAATTAAATAAGAATTAAATAAATAGGGTAAGAATATAAGGATAGGCTTTAGGGTCTGTCCTTATTTTTATGTCCAATAAGCAGATTCTAAGAAAACGATTGCAATAGTTTGCGTTAGCGGTTGAAAATGGTTTTTTTTTTTGATAAAATGCTTATCATGAAAACTTTATTCGATGTGCAACAATTGCTAAAACGGTTTGGCATTTACATCTATATTGGGAAACGTCTTTATGATATCGAAGTCATGAAATTAGAACTTGAAAAATTGTATGAGAATGGCTTGATTGATAAGACAGAATACCTAGAGGCTGAATTAGTTTTACGACATGAGCACCGCTTAGAAATGGAGAAAGAAAATAAATGACACAAAAATTACTAGGAATCGACTTGGGTGGAACAACCATTAAATTTGGGATTTTGACCCTTAAAGGTGAAGTTCAAGAAAAATGGGCGATTGACACAAACATCCTTGAAGATGGTAAACACATCGTACCAGATATCGTGGCTTCTTTGAAACATCGCTTGGGCTTGTATGGGTTGACTAAGGACGATTTCGTTGGTATCGGAATGGGTTCTCCTGGTGCGGTTGACCGTGAAGCAAAAACAGTTACAGGTGCTTTCAACTTGAACTGGGCACACACAGAAGAAGTGGGCTATGTTATCGAACGTGAACTTGGTATTCCATTTGCGATTGATAACGATGCTAACGTTGCGGCGCTTGGTGAACGTTGGGTTGGTGCTGGTGCTAACAATCCAGACGTTGTCTTTGTCACTCTAGGAACTGGAGTTGGCGGTGGTGTTATCGCTGATGGGAACCTTATCCACGGTGTTGCAGGCGCTGGTGGCGAAATTGGTCACATGATTATTGAACCTGATAACGGTTTTGAATGCACTTGTGGTAACAAAGGCTGCTTGGAAACAGTTGCTTCTGCAACAGGTATTGTCCGTGTGGCACGCTACTTGGCTGAAAGCTACGAAGGTGATTCTAGCATCAAAGCAGCTATTGACAATGGCGATGCGGTTTCAAGTAAAGACATCTTTGAAGCGGCTGAATCTGGTGATAAATTTGCGGATTCTGTTGTTGAAAAAGTTGGTTTCTACCTTGGTCTTGCAGCAGCTAACATCGCTAACATATTGAACCCAGATTCTGTTGTTATCGGTGGTGGGGTATCTGCAGCTGGTGAATTCTTGCGTATCCGTGTGGAAAAATATTTTATCCAATACGCTTTCCCACAAGTTCGCCAATCAACTAAAATCAAAATTGCAGAACTTGGTAACGATGCTGGTATCATCGGTGCAGCTAGCCTTGCAAGCCAATTCTTAGATTAAGGGGAAAACATTGGACTGGATTATTATTATACTGGTTATCCTTGTTGTTGTGGCTTGGTTTGCGTGGAATTATTACAGCATTCGCCGTGCAGCGCATTTTATTGACAATGCTGACTTTGCAAGCCGCATTCATACCAGTCAAGTGATTGATATTCGTGAAGCGACTTCTTTTAAAGCCAAACACATCATGGGTGCACGCAACCTTCCAGCAAGCCAGATAGACTTGTCATTATCAGCTATTCGCAAGGACAAACCCGTTCTTTTGTACGCTGAAAGCAGAAGCACTACCCTTCCACGCGTGATTAGAACGCTAAAACGAGCAGGTTTTACAGACTTGTATGTCTTAAACGATGGCTTTGATTACTGGACAGGAAAAGTCAAAGAAGGCTAAATGTCTCTCTGGCTTATATGTAAAAAAGGGCTTAGCCCTTTTTTTCGTGTTAAAAAGAGTGTGAGCTATTTTTGGGAAAGCGATGTCTTAAAAGTGCTCTATATTTGAAAACATTTACAATTCTTTTGACGCTGTTTTTTCAAAGGATTTGTGGTATAATTCAAAAGTTAGAATAAATGAAAAAAATCGAGGAATCATGACTAAATTAAGAGAAGATATTCGTAATGTGGCGATTATCGCCCACGTTGACCACGGGAAAACAACCCTTGTTGATGAATTATTGAAACAATCACACACACTTGACGAACGTAAAGAGTTGCAAGAACGTGCGATGGACTCAAACGACCTTGAAAAAGAACGCGGTATTACCATTTTGGCTAAAAATACGGCGGTTGCTTACAACGGCGTTCGTATCAACATCATGGACACACCAGGACACGCGGACTTCGGTGGTGAAGTAGAACGTATCATGAAAATGGTTGATGGTGTTGTGCTTGTTGTGGATGCCTACGAAGGAACAATGCCACAAACACGTTTTGTGTTGAAAAAAGCCCTTGAGCAAAACTTGACACCAATCGTGGTTGTTAACAAAATTGATAAACCATCTGCTCGTCCAGCTGAAGTTGTGGACGAAGTACTTGAACTTTTCATCGAACTTGGTGCAGACGACGACCAATTGGAATTCCCAGTTGTGTACGCTTCAGCTATCAATGGAACATCATCACTTTCTGATGACCCAGCTGACCAAGAACACACAATGGCACCAATCTTTGATACCATCATCGACCATATCCCAGCACCTGTGGATAACTCAGATGAGCCCCTTCAATTCCAAGTGTCACTTCTTGACTACAATGACTTCGTTGGACGTATTGGTATCGGTCGTATCTTCCGCGGTACAGTTAAAGTGGGTGACCAAGTAACCCTTTCAAAATTGGACGGTACAACGAAAAACTTCCGTGTAACAAAACTATTTGGTTTCTTTGGACTTGAACGCCGTGAAATCAAGGAAGCAAAAGCAGGTGACTTGATTGCCATTTCTGGTATGGAAGACATCTTCGTTGGGGAAACCATCACACCAACAGATTGCGTTGAACCTCTTCCAATTCTTCACATTGACGAACCAACCCTTCAAATGACTTTCTTGGCAAATAACTCACCATTTGCAGGTCGTGAAGGAAAATACGTTACTTCTCGTAAAGTAGAAGAACGTTTGCTTGCTGAATTGCAAACAGACGTTTCATTGCGCGTTGAACCAACAGATTCTCCAGATAAATGGACTGTTTCAGGTCGTGGTGAATTGCACTTGTCAATCTTGATTGAAACTATGCGTCGTGAAGGATACGAACTTCAAGTATCACGTCCAGAAGTTATCATCAAAGAAATTGATGGTGTGAAAATGGAACCATTCGAACGCGTTCAAATCGATACACCTGAAGAATACCAAGGTGCGGTTATCCAATCCTTGTCAGAACGTAAAGGTGAAATGTTGGATATGCAATCAACTGGAAATGGTCAAACACGCTTGATTTTCCTTGCGCCAGCTCGTGGTTTGATTGGTTACCCAACTGAATTCTTATCAATGACTCGTGGTTATGGTATCATGAACCATACCTTTGACCAATACATGCCAGTGATTAACGCTGAAATCGGCGGACGTCACCGTGGTGCCTTGGTATCTATCGATACTGGTAAAGCAACAACATACTCTATCATGTCTGTTGAAGAACGTGGTACTATCTTCGTTAACCCTGGTACAGAAGTTTACGAAGGAATGATTATTGGTGAAAATTCACGTGAAAATGACTTGACTGTTAATATCACGAAAGCAAAACAAATGACCAACGTTCGTTCAGCAACGAAAGACCAAACGGCTGTTATCAAAACCCCACGTATTTTGACGCTTGAAGAATCACTTGAATTCTTGAACGATGATGAATACATGGAAGTTACTCCAGAATCTATTCGCCTACGCAAACAAATCCTTGATAAAAATATGCGTGCTAAGGCTGCGAAAAAGAAAAAATCTGCAGAGTAATGCTTTAAACGTGCGAAGCTAAAGACCAATCGTGCGATGTGAAGAGGGGGTCAGCATGTTTTACCTTATTGTTGCGATTTTAATCGTTTCTTATTACTTTTTTATGGCCCCTACAAGCATTCGTAATACATTGAACACCATTGGCTTGGTGGGTGCCATGGCTCTCTTAATTGTGCTGGCATTTATGAGTTTTATCAAAATCCTTCAATCGCCACCAGAAATTTTGTTGGGATTTACCATGGCGATCTTTGGATTTTTCGCCATTCGTGATGTCTATCAATTACCAGCTAGGGCAGAAAAAAGTGAACATCCAAATAAAGGAGATTGAGTTTTGCTCAATCTTTTTTAGTGACGGCACTAGAATGATTGAAAAAGCGTTTAAATAAATGTAGAATATTACTATATTTGTAAGGTTAGAATGGATAAACGATGAAAAAAATAGAAACATTTAAAAACAAAAAGGTATTGGTACTTGGCTTGGCCAAATCAGGGGAAGCTGCAGCTAAGTTGTTGGATAAACTTGGGGCTATCGTGACCGTTAATGATAGCAAACCTTTTGATGAAAACCCTTCTGCACAAGCCTTGTTAGAAGAAGGAATCAAGGTGATTTGTGGTAGCCACCCTTTGGAATTATTGGATGAAAATTTTGAATGGATGGTTAAAAATCCTGGTATCCGTTACGATAATCCTATGGTGGTGAAAGCTCTTGAAAAAGGCATCCCAGTCATCACAGAAGTTGAGTTGGCTTACATGATTTCAGATGCGCCAATTATTGGTATCACAGGGTCAAATGGTAAGACAACGACAACAACCATGATTGCTGAAACCCTTAATAACGGTGGCAAATCAGGGCTTCTTTCAGGAAATATCGGATTTCCTGCTTCAGAAGTTGCCCAAACGGCGACTGACAAAGACACCTTGGTTATGGAATTGTCATCTTTCCAATTGATGGGAACACGCACCTTCCATCCACACATTGCTGTTATTACTAATTTAATGCCAACGCATATTGATTACCACGGTACTTTTGATAATTATGTTGCTGCCAAATGGAACATTCAAAAACACATGACGGCAGATGATTTTGTGGTGCTTAATTTCAACCAAGATTTGGCAAAAGAATTAGCACAAAAAACAGCAGCACAAGTGGTACCATTTTCAACAATTGAAAAGGTTGACGGTGCTTATCTTGACGGCAATACCTTGTATTTTAAAGAGGAAGCTATCATGAAAGCCTCAGAAATTGGTGTGCCTGGAACACACAATGTTGAAAATGCTTTGGCAACCATCGTTGTGGCTAAATTATCAGGAATTTCCAATGAAGCCATTAAGGAAACCTTGGCTCATTTTGGTGGGGTAAAACACCGCTTGCAAGCCCTTGGTGAAGTGGATGGTGTCCGTTTTTACAATGATTCCAAATCAACTAACATTCTAGCCACTCAAAAAGCCCTTTCTGGTTTTGATAATGCCAAAGTGATTTTGATTGCTGGTGGTTTGGACCGAGGCAATGAATTTGATGAGTTGGTTCCTGATATTACTGGTGTGAAATTGATGGTGATTCTTGGTGAATCTGCACCGCGTGTCAAACGAGCAGCTGACAAGGCTAAGGTGCCTTATCTGGATGCCACAGACGTTGCGGATGCGACTCGAATTGCCTTTAGTAATGCGGAAGCTGGCGACGTTGTTTTGTTGAGTCCAGCCAATGCTAGTTGGGATATGTACAAAAACTTTGAAGTCCGTGGTGACGAATTTATAGCGACTTTTGAAGCCCTTAAGGAGAGTAACAATGCCTAAAAAAATTGTGTTTACCGGCGGTGGAACGGTTGGTCATGTGACCTTGAATCTCATTCTCATTCCAAAATTCATCGAAGATGGTTGGGAAGTGCATTACATTGGGGATAAGCATGGTATTGAGTACGAACAAATCACTCAATCTGGCTTGGATGTGACCTTTCATTCAATAGCTACTGGGAAATTGCGACGCTATTTTTCATGGCAAAATATGTTAGATGTGTTTAAGGTTTCTTACGGCGTTTTGCAATCTTTTGCCATTATGGCACGCCTTAAACCGCAAGTTTTGTTTTCAAAGGGAGGCTTTGTTTCAGTACCGCCTGTTATTGCGACAAAACCACTAGGCGTTCCAGTCTTTGTCCACGAGTCAGATTTGTCCATGGGACTTGCCAATAAAATTGCTTACCGCTTCGCGACAACTATGTACACGACGTTTGAGCAACCTGAAAGCCTAACCAAAGCCAAACACGTTGGAGCTATCACTAAGGTTGGCAATAAAGTGCCTTATGACACGAGTAAAATCGACGCCATCAAGAGCCACTTTGACCCTAAATTAAAAACTATTCTCTTTATTGGTGGTTCAGCTGGGGCGCGTGTTTTCAATGATTTTGTAAGTAACACACCTGAATTGACCCAGCACTACAACGTCATCAACATTTCTGGCGACAAATCGTTGAATGAATTGAGCCAAAATCTTTACCGAGTGGATTATGTGACGGATTTGTATCAGCCTTTGATGGATTTGGCAGATGTTGTGGTAACGCGTGGGGGTTCTAACACTATTTTTGAACTGGTGGCTATGCAAAAATTGCACTTGATTGTGCCACTAGGCAAGGAGGCTAGCCGAGGTGACCAATTGGAAAATGCGGCTTATTTTGAGAAAAAAGGCTACGCGCGTCAATTAGCAGAAGACCGTTTGACCTTGGAAAACTTGCAAGATGAATTGAACCAGCTCTTTACGGATGAAGCACAGTACAAAAAACAGATGAAAGAATCCAATGAGTTGAAATCACAGGATGAATTTTACCATCTGATGATGGCTGACATTTCTAAAACCGCAAAAGGAATTTAAATGGCAAAAGAGAAAGAGCAAGACAAACAACAAGACACAAAACCACAAGAAGAATTAACCGAATGGCAAAAACGCAATATTGAGTTTTTGAAGAAAAAAGAAGCTGAAGAGTTGGAGAAAAAAAAGCAGCAAGAAAAGATGCGTTTGGAACGCAATCCTTACGCTGCTAGCCAAAAGCAAGCTGAAGATGATGAGGACAAGGATTCTAAGGAAAAAGTAGCCGATAAGGCAAGTGACAAGAAAAAGGAATCCTCTGAATTCTCAGAAATAGTGGAATCAGACCAACCCAAACCTAAAAAGGTGAAAAAGCCCAAAGAAAAAAAAGAACGCTCACCCCTTCAAAAAGCAATCAGGCACGCTCTTCCTGTTCTTTTGGGTGCTGTTCTTGTGTTGGCGATTTCGATTTTCTTGGTATCGCCCTTAAGCAAAAAGAAAGTGATTACTGTCGAAGGTGGCAATAGAGCCACTCAAGAAGATGTCTTGTCGGCGTCTGGCATCAGCAGTTCAGATTATTTCTTTTCCTTGATTTTGAATAGGTCATCTTATATGCACAATATCTTAAAGAATGATAAGCTCATCAGGGAAGCGAAAATGACCTATCATTTTCCTAATAAATTCACGATTAAGATTAAAGAATACAACATTGTGGCTTATGCACAGACAGACGATGGTTATCAGCCAATTCTTGAAAATGGCACACGTTTGGGAGTTGTTAGCTCGCAGGATTTGCCAGACAATTTCTTAACCATCAATTTATCATCTGAAAAAGAAATTGAGCAACTCATCAAAGCTTTCTCAAAATTAGACAAGAGTTTGGTGCAACAAATTCAAATTGTGAGCTCGGCTGATTCGTCAACAACTTCAGATTTGCTGAATTTGGAAATGCACGATGGCAATACGGTGCGTGTTCCGCTATCAGAATTGGATGAAAAATTGCCATATTACGATAAAATCAAGCAAAACTTGACGGAAAATAGTATTGTGGATATGGAAGTTGGTATTTACACAACCACGTCAACCATTGAGTCAGAAGCTGCTGCCGAAAAAGAAAAAGCGCAAAATGAAGCTAACGCGGACGAGTCACAAACGGAAAGCACAGATGAATCAACGGAATTGACAGAGTCTAACGACACAGAAAGTCAGTCAGAAGTGAGTCAAGAGGCATCAGCTACCAGCATCGAAACAAACGCAGTTAGTGATACGTCAAGTACTCAACAATGATTCCAAATCCGTGTTGTTAAAGCGAAAAAACGAAATTGAAGTTTCTATAACAGAAACTTAATACATTAATTTTAAATGCTTGTAAACGTTGATATTAAAGCATTTGAGAGATTTTAAAAAAAGTACTTATAAAATTTGTTACGATTTTTGTTACGATTTATACCAAAAATTAGGGTAACCCGATTAAGGGCTACCCTTTTTTTATAAATTATTGATAGCCATCTCAAAAATGTTTCCGCCTTGTTTTGCTCCCTCCTCGGTTGCATGAACGTAAATGTTAAGTGTCATTGTGATATTGCTATGACCTAAACGGTGTTGTAAGTCTTTTGGAGACATACCAGCATTTAACATTAAAGTGGCGTGTGTATGGCGTAGACCATGGAAACGTACATTAGGGACACCAGCGTTTTTAAAATGCTTATACAATTGGTTTCTAATGTTGTTGGGGTCAAAGTATTTACCAGTGAAATTTGAAAAGACAATTTTTTCAGACCGACCAAGTTCCCACGCTTTAACTTGTTGTCGGTTTTTATATTGTTTAAGCATGAGTATAGTAGCTTTATCAATTGAAATTTGTCTATAACTTGCCATAGATTTAGGGCTGTTTATTTCAATTCTGTTGTTTAGTGTCTTGTTAACGTCAATAACACCATTATCTAAGTCAATATCAGACCATTCAAGCGCCATAGCCTCCCCGATACGCAACCCAGTAGCCAAAAGCGTTTTATATAAGACAATGTTAAACAGATTTTTGTATTTTGATTGATCAAGTGTATCTAAGTAATTTAAAAACTGTTTTAATTCTTGTTTGTCTAAAAACTTAATTTCAGTTTTCTTTTCTTGTTTTTTACGGGGAACAATAACGTCAGTTGCGGGGTTATGCTCCAACAGTTGCAAACTAACGCCATATTTTAAGATACGCTTATTTAAGCCAACTAATTTATGATAAGAGTCAAAAGCGTTCTTACTTTGTCTATTGGCTTTGTTCGCCCATTTATTCACTTGTTTTTGAATAACGGGTGTTGTTAGGTTATCTAGTCTATATTCACCAAAAGCGGGCAATAGATGGGCATCTAGATAGCTTTTAACAGCTTTTTTTGTATTTGGCTTAACTGTATTCTTGTAACTATCCCACCAAAGTGAAACAAGCTCCCTATAAGTTTTTACATTTACTTTCTTTTTGACGGTATATCCGTTATGAGCGAATTCATTTATCGCCTCACGGGTTTTTATTTTAATAGCTTTTTTAGTGGTAGCAGTGATCGTGGTACGAGCTTGTTTACCCGTTGCTTTATCAATACCTAAATAGATATTAGTACGGTACACAATTGTACCGTTTTTCTTTGTGATTTTCTTAATTTCTGCCATTTGTAACCTCTTCTCTTAACTACAGCAGGCAGGCTATAAGGGTTTTAGAGTTTGAGGTTTTAGAACCATTCAAAATAGCATGGTAGCGAATGAATGTTATCCGCCCTAATCGTTATTGGTTGGGGTGTGTTTATTTTTTATAGAATGTGGTCGGTGTCATAACCGATTGATTTTTTAAAATCATCAAAACCTTTCCAAGAGCGGAAATTATCGCCAAGTTTTGAATACCCGATTTTTTTTAAGTCAATTTTTTCCTCCATTACAAGGTCAACCAGTCGGGTGTATTCATCACTTCTATGAGTATTAATATTAAGGTTTGAAATATGATTTAGAACCGCTTTTATTTCATTATCACTGATAACAAAGTCGTAACGCTTAAGGAATTTTACAAACTCTTCTTCTAAATGTTCAAAGTATAGTTCACTTAATTCATTTTCACGTTCACTACTTAAAGAAGTGTAACCACCTTGACCGTCACCAATTAGAATTTCATCACTATAATATGGTTCTTTTTTATCAGAATAGCCCATAAGGTAACTAATGGAAATATTGAAATGTTCCGCCAGCATTTTAGCTTGAGCGGGTTTTATTTCAAACTCCCCTTTTTCCCATCTAGAGATGGTTTTTGCATTAACACCCATTAAGTTTGCCAATTCGGCTTGGGTGTCTTTTTTTCTTTTTCTAAGTTCTTTTAATCGGTTCATAGAGAGCCTCCGTTTTTATATCTAGAGTATACCACAAAACATGTAAAAGACAAAATGTCTAAAAAAATCCAAGAAATAAGCATTCAACACTTTACAAAGGACAAAATGTCTGTTATTATAAAAATGAAATCAGACAGAATGTCTGTTTTAGAAAGAAAGGAGCTTATATGCTAATTACAAAATCTATCTCCGAGAAAGTTAGAGCCAAAAGAGGGAAAGAGGATTTTACCAAGTCCCATGTGGCTATTTTACTTGGAGTAAGCAGGACAACCCTAGCAAAAATTGAAAAAGGCAACTATGACGCCCCTAAGCGTATCTATGAAAGTGTTATGAATTGGCTTATTGAGGATTTGTAGAAAAAACAGTAAAAAATCCCTAATGTTCAAAATTACAATAAAGGAGGAAATTTATATGAACTTAGTTTATTTAGACGGCAAGAAAGAGCCGTACACAACAAATGAGATTATCGCAGAATATGCTGAAATTGACCGTATTTCAGTTAGGAAATTAATTGAAAGTCACAAAGAAGATTTAGAGGTATTTGGAGTTTTGTCATTTGAAATGACAAAACCTAGTAAAGGTTCTTTAGGTGGTCGCCCTAGAAAAATCTATCACTTAAACGAACAGCAAGCAACATTACTTATCACTTACTTAGACAATACTAAACCAGTGAGAGAGTTCAAAGTAGCTTTAGTCAAGGCATTCTTTGAAATGAGAGACGAAGTCTCAAAATTCAGAGAACAACGAGCCTTAGAGAAACCAACACACAAAACGTTGAACGAGGTTATCAGTAAATGGGACAACGCTCCAACAATGGCTTTCCCAACGGTTAACAACTTACTTTTAAAACTATCATCGGGTAAGAATAAGAAAAAACTGATTGAGGATAGAGGCGGTAAAACGGGACTAGATTGCTTAACAAGCGTTGAACTAGCAAAATATCAAGCTTATGAAAGAGCGGTTATCCCTCTAATTGAGCTGAACATGGAATACGGTGTTATCCGTGATACCTTGAAACAGGTTCAATTATGAGAGCAACAAAAAAAGGCTTGAGTGACAGCTCAAACCAAAAATGAAACTTGAAAAATATTAGATAAAACAAAACACTACAGCGGGCAGGCTATGAGGGTTTTAGGATTATCTTCTATGCTTATATTATAGCATAGAAACAGCGTTATATCAATGCTTAAAGCGTTTTTAGAAAGGCAATCAGATGAAACTGTTATTTGAAAAAGTGAACGATTATGACTATAACAACACGGGTCAATTTAAGTGTTATTACATGCTAACAACACCTAATAGAGATAAGTTTTGGAATGGTAAAAAGTTTCCTGAGTGGGAATTGGATATCCTTGCGAGCGAGGGTAAGACTATCAAAATTGTTAACACTATTGATTTACATTTAGATTAGAGGAGGCAAACTAAATGACATATTTACTTTTAACATTGGCACTATTGTATGCTTGGGTATTGGGCTATATCGCAGGAAGAGGTTAAAGCATGATTTATCAAGAAATTAATTTACCAATATGGGCGGAGTTGCTTATCATGGCTATTTTATCAATTGTTATTATTCTACTGATAAGGTACGAACCGCCAAGCAATGAGGAAGAAAAGCAGACACAGAACGTTAAGGCAGATAACCATGTCAAAGAGCGTTACGGGGCTTATATTCAATCACAGGGACGATATTACAATTAAGGAGGCATGACATGAAATTATATCACTATTCCCAATTTACCAACCTAGCTAGTATTAAAGAAACAGGCTTACATGTTGGTGCTGATAATATTGTTTATCTTGCTGAAAGTCCTATGTTAGCAAGAGCATTTGCCTATATTTACGGTTTAAAGGATTATGCATTATTTGAGGTATCTGTAACATTAGATGACATTGAAAAGAGTATAGACCACAACGAGGACTATTTTAAGAAGCTGACAGGGGAGTTAAGTGCTGAATGTTATTCATGTAAGCATAATATACCAGCAGATAGAGTAACTTTTTTAAGTTGCTATTCATTTTCAGATTAGGAGATAGACCATGACAGATAAAGAATTAAATAAAATAGCTGACCTTATCAATGAACGTGTAACGTTTGCCGAATTATAAGAATTCAAACACTTGGAAGAGCGAGCGGATAGAATAGTATGGGTTAAAAATCAAATTGCCAATCTAGATAAAGGAGAAATATTGTTATGACAGATATCGTTATCAATATTCAAGGCACTAAAACAAAGTTAGCGGTAGCGCATGACCGTTTGAATTGGGTTACCCGACAAATTCGAAAAATGGAGGTATGATATGGGAACATTTTCAACAGAATTTGAACAAGGCTTATTAGATCGTGTAGACGAACTTTCCAAAAAGAAGTTAGAACTAGAAAGACGGCTACAAAAACAGACGGGCTTAATGAGTGCTAGAGAACTAAAAAAAGAATTAGACATAACGGGAGCAACACTTACAAGTTGGGTTAAAAAGGGACTAAAAGTCTATCAGCCACCCTTTGAGAGTAGTAAAAAACAATATTTCAGAGTGTCAGATGTGATTAATTTTTTAACTGTACGCTAGAAATGGGGGAGAGGAATGAGTATATATGAGGCAAAGGGAGTTACTAACGGACTGCTGTATTTATACGATGGTGAACAAAACAATAAGTTAAGCGCTGAACCATTTGAGTTTGTTAAAGAGTTTCCAGCTTTGGAAGTTCCCGAGGAAATGGATATAGAGGAGTACAAGAAAACTAAAGCGCCTTACTGTATTTCTGGTAAGGTCAAGAAAGATAAAAAAGGCACGTACAGACGTAATGATAGCAATCTGATTTACAGGGACTTGATTTTCTTAGATTATGACAATATCACCATAACAAGCGAAGAATTTAAGGCTACTGTTGAACGGGCAATAGGTGACTACTCTTATATCATTTATCCGACAATCAAACATACAGAGGAGAAACCACGGTTTAGGTTAGTGGTAAAGCCTAGCGAACCAATGAATAAAGAGACTTATAAAGCAGTGGTTGCTGAAATAGCCGATAAGATTGGCTTAATGTATGATACAGCGTCACTTACATGGTCGCAATTACAAGGGTTACCTGTAACAACAGGAAAACGTCATGAATATGTTAAGACCATTCATGATGAGGGAACGAAACCTTACCCCGTACCAAAGTACGAGGGGAGCAAACCTACCACAATCAAGAAAGCAAACACAAACGGTTATAATATCCGTTCACCTAACGAGCGAAAAAGCCTGACTGTAAAAATTATTGAAACACTATTTAATGGCTTTGGAAAAGAGGGCGGGCGTAACAATGCATGCGCTAGCTTTGTTGGTATGTTACTCAATCGTTATGTTAACTTTGACATTGCCACAGCCTACCAGCTTACTGTAATGGCGAACAATAATACACCCGAACCGTTACCAGAGGAAGAATTAGATAATACTTTTGAGAGTATCGCTAGAAAAGAATATCAAACAAGAATTTAGCAAAGGAGAAATTTATTGAAATTAAAAGACCTCAAACAATTAGAGAAAGAAATTAAAGAAGAGCAATCAAACAGTAATAAGCAACCCGAAACAATGAACGAGCTTTACATTCTACTACAGCAACTAGGAAAAGCATGGAGAGAGGAAAACGCCTATATTGTTAACGAGGGGCAAAAAAACGAGCGTACAGTTACACCACAACCTAACGTATCTACAGTTGCTAAAGTACTGAAAAAGCACTGTCATTTTACTTTTATTGGAGAGGGCGCAATTAGTGACATTAGTAAGTTGTATGTTTACCATTTAGATTTAGGCTACTATGTATCAAGTGATGATATTTTTAGAAAATTGTTGTTGAAATATGACAACCGATTGACCTCAAATAAATTTTTCAATGAATTAATAGCTTATATCCGTACAGAAACTAAAATACAACCACCTTTGAGCGATTATCGCTATATCCCAGTCGCTAACGGGGTGTACAATATCCAAACAAAAGAATTAGAGGAATTTACCCCAAAATTCATCATCACAAGTAAAGTCAAGACAGCTTACAATCCGTATGCTAAAAAGCCGATTTTGGGCGGTTGGTTTGATTTTGATAAGTGGCTAGCCACATTGACTTGCGGTGATGAAGAGCTTGTAACACTCTTATGGCAAGTGATGAATGAGGCTATCAATCCAAACCGAACACGTAAAAAAATGGTGTTGCTTGTTGGTGACGGTAACAATGGTAAGGGGACTTTTCAAGCCTTATTAGAAAATCTGATAGGCAGGGAGAACATAAGCAATCTAAAACCCGACCAATTTGGAAAAGAGTTCTATTTAGGGGCGCTTGAGGGGAAAGTGTGTAATATTGGTGATGACATATCTAACAAGTATCTTGATGAAGTATCCGACCTTATGAGTGTTGTCAGCGGTGACCCTGTACAGGTTAACAAAAAGGGTAAACAACCAATTGAGGCACGTTTTAAGCTTTTGTGTATCTTTTCGGGGAATGACCTCCCTAATGCTAGAAATAAAACTAATGGCTGGTACAGACGTTTATGTATTATCCCATTTGAGGCTGATTTTAATGGTGAGGTAGAACGTCCCGAAATCAAAGATGAATTTATCAAAGATAAAGCACTGTTGGAATGGATACTGTTTGAAATTTTAAATATGGCCGATTTTGACAAATTCATAGAACCAAAAGCCGTGAAAGAAAAGCTAACTAGTTACAAGAATGATAATGACTATATCAAACTTTGGGTTGAAAACTACTATATCCCAAACGGGTGGCATGAAGTCAACCATGTACCTATGTTTATCGCAAGAAACAAACTTAAAGAGTTTGTAGAAGATTTGGGAATAGATAAACCAAAATTAGGAAAATTTAGTAACGCAGTTATGGCAGAATTAGAACGAAGTACACCATATCACTATAAAGCCAAAGGCGGGACGGTAAGGCGTGAATTTTATGACACATTAGACCCTCACGGTTTTCACCGTGATAAATTTACCAAGGGTGTTTGGGGGATTGGTTTAATTGAAAAATAATGGGTTAGGTATTTTTGAAACAGAAAAGCGATAACAGCAACGTTTCAGACGTTTTAGGTTAGGTAAAGATTTTAAACCTAACCCGATACCTAACCTAGTTAAAGCCTTGATACCATTGGGGTTTACTAATATTAGGTTAGGTAGGTTAGGTAAAATATAATAAGTAAATAATAGTAATATATATAGTTTCTTATATGCGTACAGACTTAAAAAGTAAACCTAACCCTAACCCAAAAGCCTAAAAAGCTTGATATAACAACGTTTCAGAGGGTTAGGTTTAAAAACCTAACCAAACCTAACCCCAAGTAATTTGAATAAAAAAATATAAAAAGGAGAATAAAATGGACGTAGATTTAATTGCTTATGAGCTAAAAGAATTACAACGCAATCATGGCTTATCTGAACAAACAGCCATGGAAATCTTGAAAATGCGACAGCTCAGCGATGACCTAGACGGCATTCGGTACGTGCTACAAGAGATTTGCAACACAATCTAAGTAGAGAGGACAAAAACAGATGAAAATTAAATTATTTAACCGTGAGAAAATCTTCAATGGTTATTACAGCAATGGCATGGCAAGGACTAGACTTGAAACTAATGAGGAATTAGAAAACAGAATTAACGAGTTCATGGCTGATAAGAAAGTGATTGATATTAAATACCAAGAAGGGACTTATGGCACTTATGAAGACATGAGTACAGACCTATCAATCATAGTTATGTATGAGGGGGTAGAATAACATGAATGAAAAAGAATATATTAGCTATTGTGAGAAAGAAGTAACACGCCTTGAGGCTAGACGTTATCAGTTTATGGGTATGGAATGGGAAGACTTAAACAAGGCAGACCATATGGCTATACTAGAGATTGGCAGTAAGGTAGTGAATGAGGATAGCACAGTCAACTTATATATGTTACACAGAAACAAGGATACACGTCTTAAAATGTGGGGAATGGTAGCACTCACAGCATTACACTACGATAAGAAGTTCCCAACAGATGAAAGACTACAATTGTTCACTGATAGATTGGAAGAGCACTTCACTAACATGGTTAACAAAGAGCTAGAACATTCAGATATGAACAAAGTTAGTCAATTAGTCAGTGACTTTGAACCAGTGTTATCAAGTGATGACCTTGAGAGACTTAAGACTAATATAGTGTTAGCTGGTTTGGTTTAATACTAAGCGGAGAATGTGTAAATGTATTTATTGGAGGAAATCAAAGGACAATGCTTGATGGTGTTGTCCTTTTGTTTATGTTATAATGTTGGTAAGTAAGTTAACACAGATAACAAACACAGAGCTTTACTGTATTGGTAAGGTTCTTTTTGTTTGGATACAGTCATCAATCATCATAGAGCAAGCAGAGAGCGACAGAGTGAGCGTGTATCGGCAATCACACCGAACAGCGAGAAACAGCCATAGGAAGACTTATAACGGGTGTATAATCGTTCAAAAAATACCCCTTAAAATTTTATCGGGTATATTGTTGTTCGGACATAACAACGCCACCATCTTTTGTGCGTGATTTTCCCTTTTTAAAATATTCAGCACGTCCGAGAACCTGCCTAAAAGCCCGTGTATGGCGTTTTAATGCTCGGGAATATAATTATATTATCCAAGTGTTTAAATGACCCCCGCCCCCTATTTTGGGGCAAGGAGAGCCACCACAAGGTGTTCGCTTGTACCACGCGCCAATTTTTCAGATTTTTAAGGGGTGTCATATAACCTCAAAAAACCTCAGTTTGATTGTGTTTTGTTTACCAGTTAACTTTCT
>NZ_DEQF01000022.1:0-7155 GCF_002360305.1 Streptococcus sp. UBA3373
AGCACGCGCATCGTCTTTTCTTTTTTAGGTTATAAAAAAGCGTAAGTTAGTTAATTCTTACGCTTTCTGCCACAGAATATTTGTGACACGTTCCTGCTCAACCTCTTTCGCTTTTTCAGCTTACCATGCAAGCATGGTTTTTGCTGGGCGAAAGGAGGTGTTCGCATGGAACAAATCAGACTTGTTCTTATTTTACTTTATTTGTTGAAGAATGACAAGAGTAAATAGGCAGAAAGCATACCCCCAAACGGGAATCCCGTTTGGGGGTCTTAGTTTTAGAGCTGTGTTGTTTCGAATGGTTCCAAGTATGTGGGACACCTGACATCGAGTATTGAAAATGATATCTTGCGTCCTACATACTTTGATAAAATTCTCCCTAAAACAGGTGCCTTGCCAGTTTTTGTTATGACGTCTAGCGTCAAAAGAGAACTCGACTTAACAAGATACCACTACTTTAACATAAAAGGAAAAGTAGCGAGTGCTTTCTCCTGTCGGGGGATTTTCTCACTACTAATCTTAGTATGTTTTTAACAGAGGAAAAGGTACCATAATTTCTAAAGTGGATTTACCTACTACAGAATTATAGAGCCAGTTTTTATTGTACACTTATCATTGTAAAATTAAGTGAAAAAGGGCTAAAAAAACCGAAATAACAGGCTTTTTTGGCCTAAGAGGTCTAGAGTTTTTGGTGGAGCTATGATAAAATGGGAGGTGAAGTTCTCGTAAGCGTCTGAGAGCAAATAAAGATGGGAGGAGAGAATGGACGCTTTTCAATACATAAAACCAAAACTGTTTAGCACGCTCAAGGGTTACACTAGAGCACAGTTTGCAAAAGATCTTGTGGCTGGAATTATCGTGGCAATCATCGCTCTACCGTTATCAATTGCTTTGGCAATTGCGTCAGGTGTGAATCCAGAACAAGGGCTTTACACCGGTGTTATCGCTGGTTTTTTTATTTCGTTTTTAGGGGGAAGCCGCGTACAAATCGGTGGTCCAACCGCCGCCTTTGTTGTGATTATTTATGGCATCGTCTCGCAATATGGCATGAGTGGCTTGGCAACGGCTACTTTTTTAGCGGGTTTGATGATGATTGTCATGGGCTTGTTAAAATTTGGAAATTTAATCAGTTTTATTCCTAAAACCATTACGGTTGGTTTTACCTTGGGGATTGCCATTGGTATTTTAGTGGGGCAATTAAAGGATTTCTTGGGATTAAGCATGGGAGCAGTTCCTGCTGAATTTACAGATAAACTAGTAGCTTATGCCCAACACCTTAATACTATTCATTTGCCAACCTTGCTAATTGGTTTGTTGGCTCTTAGCATTCAGATTTTTTGGCCTCGTGTTTCTCAAAAAATACCAAGCTCACTGGTAGCTATTTTTGTAACAACTGCCATTGTTCAGCTGGCCCATTTATCTGTCCCAACGATTGGAGATTTGTACACCATTAAGGCAGGTTTACCAACCTTTTCAATGCCCAACATCTCCCTTTCGTTGGTGCGTCAACTGTTATCACCTGCCTTCACCATTGCTATTTTAGCGTCAATTGAATCCTTGCTGTCTTGTGTGGTTTCAGACGGTATGATTGGCAGTCGTCATCGCTCAAATGCTGAATTAGTTGGGCAAGGTGTGGGAAATATGATGTCGGCCTTATTCGGTGGCATTCCTGCAACAGGAGCTATTGCTCGTACAGCAGCCAACGTTAAAAACGGTGGACGCACGCCAATCGCTGGTATGACGCATGCACTTGTTTTGTTGTTAATTTTACTCTTTCTCATGCCCTATGCCTCTTTGATTCCAATGAGTTGCTTGGCGGCTATCTTGATTATGGTCGCATACAATATGAGTGGTTGGCGAACTTTTGTATATATGCTACGTACGGCTCCAAAGAGTGACATTGTTGTTTTGGTAACTACTCTATTGTTAACCGTCTTTTTTGATTTGGTGGTTGCGATTGAGTTTGGTATGGTTTTAGCGGCCTTTTTATTCTTGAAACGAATGTCAGACATCGCGGAAGTTCGCCAATGGGTTGATGAAGCAGATAATGAGAATACTGACGCGCTTGATTTAAAAGTAGTGCCAAAAAATACCGTGGTTTATGAAGTGTTTGGTTCTTTGTTCTTTGGAACGACCAATGACTTTCTTGACATTAGCTATGAGGAAGGTAAAAATGCCCTGATTCTTCGGATGCGAAATGTTCCTGCTATGGATATTTCAGGGTTGGATACTCTTGAAGAAATCCGTGAAACCTGTCAGCAACGTGGCATGACCTTGATTTTATCGCACGTCAACCCCCAACCTTTCCGTGTGATGAAAAAAGCAGGTTTTCTTGAAAAAATCGGTGAAAAGAATATCTGCCCAAACATTGATGCTTCCTTAAAACGAGCAGCAGAATTACAATAATTTGATAAAACGATGGCTAAGGGCTGTCGTTTTTTTACTTTTATAGAAGAAAATCAAAAAAAATGAAATGAAATTATGGAATTTTTCAATAATTTAGAAATTTTCTGTATTTTTTGAAAACAGTATGTTATAATAGTATCAATCATGAAAGAAAGTTATGGTTAGGAGGAACCATTTATGAAGATCACTTCAAATTGGAAACGTGTTGGATTAGGTGCAGTGACCTTGCTGTCGGCAGTGACCTTAGCAGCTTGTGGAGGTAGCAGTTCATCTTCGTCATCATCAAAAAACGAAATCAACTGGTGCATTCCAACTGAAATCAATACGTTAGACATTTCAAAAAACACTGATACTTACTCATCTATTGCCATTGGTAACTCAGGTAGTAACTTGCTTCGCCGCAATAAAAAAGGTGAATTGAAACCTGACTTGGCTGAAAAAGTTGAAGTTTCTGACGACGGTTTGACTTACACAGCAACCTTGCGTGATAACTTGAAATGGTCAGACGGTAGCGACTTAACTGCTGAAGATTTTGTTTACACATGGCAACGTATTGTTGACCCAACAACAGCTTCAGAGTATGCTTACCTTGCTTCTGATGCACACGTTTTGAATGTCGAAGAAGTGATCGCTGGTACTAAGAGTGTTGACGAACTTGGTGTTAAAGCAGATGGCAATAAAGTTATCTTTACTTTGTCTAGCCCTTCACCTCAGTTCATGAGTCTTCTTTCGTTTACAAACTTCATGCCACAAAGCAAAGCATTTGTAGAAAAAGCAGGTGCTGATTACGGAACAAACTCAGACAAAGCCCTTTACTCTGGTCCATACACTGTTGAAGATTGGAACGGTACAAGTGGCACATTCAAGTTGGTTAAAAACAAATACTACTGGGATGCTGACAATGTGAAAAACGAAAAAGTCAACATTCAAACCATCAAGAAACCAGATACAGCCGTTCAAATGTATAAAGATGGCGAACTTGATGCAGCTGGTATCTCAGGTACAGAAGCCATCTACAACGCTAACAAAAACAATAAAGACGTTGTCCAAGTTCCAGAAGCAACAACAGCTTACCTGGTTTATAACGAAACTGGTACTGTACCAGCTTTGACAAATACTAAAATCCGTCAAGCTCTTAACTTGGCAACAGACCGCGAAGGTATCGTTAAAGCCGCTATCGACACCGGTTCTAAAGCAGCAACTGCCTTGGTACCTTATGGACTTGAAACGTTGCCTGATGGTACAGACTTGACTGATTACGTTGAGCCAGGTTATAGCTATGATGAGAAAGAAGCAACAAAACTCTTCAAAGAAGGTTTAGCAGAATTGGGTACAGACTCTGTTAAATTGACTATCACATCAGATGCTGATAGCCCAGTTGCAAAAGCGACTGTTGATTACCTCAAACAAACTTGGGAAGAAGCTCTTCCAGGATTGACTGTTGAAGAAAAATTCGTTACCTTCAAACAACGTCTAGAAGATACTAAGAACCAAAACTTTGATGTTGCCTTTGTTCTTTGGGGTGGTGACTACCCAGAAGGTTCAACATTCTACGGCTTGTTCACATCAAATTCATCATATAACTATGGTAAATTCTCAAACACTGATTACGATGCTGCTTATAAAAAAGCTATCACAACAGATGCTCTAGATCCAGAAGCAGCTGCTGAAGACTACAAAGAAGCAGAAAAAATCCTTTACGAAAATGCTTACTACAACCCAATCTACTTCCGTAGTACAGAATCACTTCAAAATCCTTCATTGAAAGGACTTGTTCGTAACTCAACAGGATTATCAGTTGACTTTACTTACGCTTACAAAGAATAAGGCTTAGGTTATTAAACAAGGTAGGGTTTACCTACCTTGTTTTCTTTGTGCTTTGAAAATGCTACAATAAAAAGAGTGCCATTATAGAAAGGTTAGTATGCGTTTAGATAAATTTTTAATTGAAGTAGGGTTGGGATCGAGAACAGAGGTCAAGCAATTGCTCAAGAAAAAACAAATTTGTGTGAATGATAAGATTGAAACGTCAGCAAAACGCCAAATAGATGCCTCAACTGATGAGATTGTCTTTGACAATCAAAGACTTGTTTATGAAAAATACGTTTATTATCTCTTGAACAAGCCAAAAGGGGTTATTTCAGCTACGGAGGACAACCATCATCAAACGGTTTTGGATTTGTTGGATAAAACGGCTTGGGATAAGGAAGTCTTTCCAGTGGGGCGTTTGGATATTGATACCCATGGGCTTTTGCTATTGACCAATAATGGGAAACTAGCTCATGCCATGTTATCACCTAAAAAACACGTGGAGAAAACCTATCGTGCCAAGGTGGCTGGTGTGATGACAAAAGAAGACGTAGCTGCTTTTGCTGAAGGGATTACCTTGAAAGACTTTGTTTGCCAGCCTGCTCGATTGAGCATTTTAGAGGTTGATAAGGTCACGGATACGAGTTTTGTTGAGATTACGATTAAAGAGGGAAAATTTCATCAGGTGAAACGCATGGTTCAATCTTGCGGGAAAACCGTGGTGGATTTGCAGCGCATCAGCATGGGACCTTTACAATTGGATACCTCGTTAGCATTGGGAGAATGGCGTCGCTTAAGTGCTGAAGAAGTGGCTTCTTTAGCAGAATTTGGTGTGGAATTGTAGTAGTTATTTGATTATTTGCTGCTTTAATGTTATGATAATAGGTATAAAGTAAATGAGCGAGGTATGTAATAGTGGCATTTGGTGAAAACGGACCGCGTAAAAAAACGCTATTTGAAAAATTAACAATGGTAGTTGTTATCTTGATGCTTCTTGTAACCGTAGGGGGCATTGTAGCGGCTGCTATCGGTTCTATTATGTAAGAAACGCTGAAGAGGCGTTTTTTTATGCTTTAGTGCAATTTTAATGAAAGAATAGGAAATAATCATGAGTATGTTTTTAGATACCGCAAAAATCAGTGTCAAAGCTGGTCGTGGCGGTGATGGAATGGTTGCATTTCGTCGTGAAAAATACGTTCCCAACGGTGGACCTTGGGGTGGTGATGGCGGAAAAGGAGGCTCAGTCATCTTTAAAGTGGATGAAGGTTTGCGAACCTTGATGGATTTTCGTTATAACCGCATTTTCAAAGCCAAATCAGGTGAAAAAGGTATGACTAAGGGAATGCATGGTCGTGGGGCAGAGGACTTGATTGTTCGAGTGCCGCAAGGAACGACAGTACGCGATGCCGAAACTGGCAAAGTTATCACTGACTTGGTTGAAAATGGTCAAGAATTTGTAGTTGCTCGTGGTGGACGTGGTGGACGCGGTAATATCCGCTTTGCGACTCCGCGTAACCCTGCACCTGAAATTGCTGAGAATGGTGAGCCAGGTGAAGAGCGTGAATTGCAGTTGGAATTGAAAATCTTGGCAGATGTTGGTTTGGTCGGTTTCCCATCAGTTGGTAAATCAACCTTGCTAAGTGTCGTGACAGCCGCTAAACCTAAAATTGGTGCTTATCACTTCACCACAATCGTGCCAAACCTAGGTATGGTTCGCACCAAATCAGGTGACAGTTTTGCTATGGCTGATTTGCCAGGCTTGATTGAAGGGGCTTCGCAAGGTGTTGGACTTGGAACACAATTTCTTCGTCATATTGAGCGCACTCGCGTTATTTTGCATGTGATTGATATGTCAGCTAGCGAAGGACGTGATCCGTACGAAGACTATCTAGCGATTAACAACGAGCTTGAAACTTACAATCTTCGTTTAATGGAGCGCCCACAAATTATCGTGGCCAATAAGATGGATATGCCAGAAGCCGAAGAAAACTTGAAAGTCTTTAAGGAAAAATTAGCTGCGAATTACGATGATTTCGAAGAAATGCCAATGATTTTCCCAATTTCAAGCTTGGCACATCAGGGTTTGGATAATCTTATGGAAGCAACAGCAGAATTGCTTGCTAAGACAGATGAATTCTTGCTTTATACTGATGATGACATGGTGGATGAAGAAGTTTACTATGGCTTTGATCCAGACGAACCTCCATTTGAGATTTCACGTGATGACGATGCAGCATGGGTATTGTCAGGTGAAAAACTTGAAAAGCTCTTTGTCATGACCAATATGGAACGCGACGAATCTATAATGAAATTTGCCCGTCAATTGCGTGGTATGGGTGTCGATGAAGCCCTTCGTGAACGCGGAGCCAAAGATGGTGATATCGTCCGAATCGGTAACTTTGAATTTGAATTTGTAGATTAACCTGCCACTTGTCGTTGATAGCATAGTTATCTAACGATAGGAATTGTGATGATTTATAATTGATCTTATATTGTATTTTATTGGGGGTTCTTATGGGAGATAAACCGATATCTTTTAGAGATAAAGATGGGAATTTTGTATCAGCAGCCGATGTTTGGAATGCTGAAAAGCTAGAAGAACTGTTCAATACATTAAACCCAAATAGACGTTTGCGGTTGGAGCGCGAAAAGTTAGCCGCAAAAAAAGCAGGAGAAATAAAAGAATAAAGCCTGCTTACTTTAAAAACCTAGCCTATATGGCTAGGTTTTTTATCTAGAGTAAAAGTATTATAGCTGCAAAATGACAACACTCCTAATAGATTTAGAGAGTTACTAGTTCCTGATAAAAATAATATTGATTTTTATCGGGAGCTAGTAAGAAATCAAGTTATCTACCTGATAGTAGATAACGTAAAAAGTCGAGATGCTTTAGCATCCGACCATTTTCAAAAGGTTATTAGCAAAAAGAGCAAGTTCGATAAT
>NZ_DEQF01000018.1:0-23752 GCF_002360305.1 Streptococcus sp. UBA3373
TCAAAGAAATAACTTCTCTACTGGTTGAATTAAGTAGCTTCCGATAATGATTTCTTCTAGAAATCGTTGATATGCTTGACAAATGGTAGAAAAAGAGAGCTTCGTGCTCTCTTTTTTTGTCCCATATTAGTAAGAATAACTATTATAAGATTGTGAGTAGGTATCCGTACTACCATAATAGTCGCTATAAGTGCTACTGCTATAATCGTCATAGTAATAGTTACTATTGTAACCATCGCTATAAGTCGTATCGTAGCCGCTGCTATAACTGCTATCATAGGTTCCGTAAAGGTCTTCTGAAAGCACCGCCGTTGTTTTCAGAGTGTCGCTTTCTTTTTGACCCAATTGTTTTTTGATGTTGTTTTGAATTTCTAGCAAGTGGTCCGCGCTGACAATTTCATAAGAAGTACCGTTAATCATTTCGCCTTCCCCTTGAAGCTGATAAGTTTCCACATTGCTCAAAGCGTCTGTGTAACCAAGCAAGCTAGGGATGGTACTTGATGAAATCTCAATATTGGTTTGCATATTGCCACTGACCGCTGACAAGATTTTCTTGTATGAGCTGACACTGTCCAAAGCCAAAATTTTCTTCATCACTTTTTGAATAACTTCACGTTGGCGTTTTTGACGTCCGTAGTCCCCTTCAGGGTCATCATAACGCATACGAGCGTAAACCAAGGCTTGTTCTCCGTTAATCTTATGCGTTCCAGGTTCAACGGTCGCTGTGTATTCAGGTTCTTTTTCAGCAATAGAAATCGGGAAATCAAAGTTATTGGTTACCGTAATACCACCAACGGCATCTACCAAGTCCACCAAACCTTGCATATTGATTTGAATGTAATTATCAATCTCAATGTCCAACAAATCCTGAACCGTCATGATAGCCATTTTAGCTCCACCTGATGCGTAAGCGGCATTCAATTTTGCCTGAACACCAGTCATATCATTGTCTTTTGGTCCTGATAAAGTCACCAAAACGTCGCGTTCCAAACTGGTCATGGTCGTTGTCTTGGTTTCAGGGTTAATCGTCACCAAAATCATCGAGTCACTATTCCCTTGCCAAGTTGATTTTCGCTTAGAATCTCCTGTATCTACCCCCATCAAGAGGATTGAAATCGGTTTCGTTTGCTTGATGGCTTCACTATCTGAAGTGTTGTAATCTTTGAAAGTCTTTGCCAACTCATTAGTTGAAAAATTGAAGGCTGAGGTAACATAAACTCCTAAAGCAACAAGGGTAGTGGCAATGATAGCCGTTATCATTAACAGTATTTTTTTTCTAAGTTTCATTCGTTTACTTTCAGTCTATCAACCTACTCATCAAGTAGACGTCAAGAAATTCTCCATCTTTCGTTTGTACGCCACGTGACGTCGTAGCGTCTATCCTAAAACCAAACTTTTCATAAAGGTGAATAGCTCTGCTATTTCTCACTTGCACCGTCAACTCCAAACGGTGAATCATTGGCGTGTGTTTTGCCCAGTCAAGAGCCATCTCCATCAATAATGAACCTAAGCCGTAACCCCAATAGGCTTGCTTAACAGCGATAAAGATATCACCGATAGAGTCATCTTGTGAATGGTCTGAAGGGACAATATTCAAAACGCCTACGAATTCTTCTCCAAGTCGAGCCACCAAACAAATGGCGTTGATGGACTCACTTTGCTGGTCCAAAAAACGAATCATCTCATCCAAAGTCAAGACTTTGTCTTGAATAATAAAATCCGTTTCCTCAACCACTTTTTGCAACAAGGCTAATAAAGATGAGGCATCCTCCACCTGCGCCTCTTCAATCACAAGGTATTGCTCACTCACCTTCTAAAGCCTCCAATAACTCCTGACTTCTAGGACCATGAGCTACAAAATCAAGCTTGCGTCCATCACCAGAAGGGGTTAATTGAATGTCTAAATAATCATCTAGCAATTGAGTGTCCAGCAAATTGCCCCATTCAATAACGGTCACCCCATCGCCATATAAAAAATCGTCCAAATCAATCGAATCTGGGTCATTTCCAATACGATAAACATCTAAATGATAAAGGGGCAGACGCCCATCGTACTCTCGAACAATTGTATAGGTCGGGCTTTTGATCATTTGCGTAATACCCAAGCCTTTTGCTATTCCCTTGGTTATGGTCGTCTTACCAGCACCGAGATCTCCAGTCAGGACCAAAACATCCCCTGCTTGCAGCATTAGACCAAGCTTTTTCCCATAGGCAATTAGCTCATCTTCATTTTGACTATAAAACATGTGCCTATTATATCAAAAAACATTTTTTCTTCCAACCCTAACCCGAATTTTCTCCCCAAAATAAAAAGAGCTAAAAGACTGAAGTCTTTCAACTCTTGCAAGTAAGCGTTGTAAAATCTTTTTTATAGGACAGCCAAGAAAATGAAGTTTAAGACAAACAAGGCATCCAAGACCCACATAACCACTGGAATCTCTTTAACTTGTCCTTTAAAGACTTTAACCAAAGTGTAAGTGATGAAACCAGCTGCGATACCGTAAGTAATGCTGTAAGTGAATCCCATAAAGATAGATGTAAAGAATGCAGGAATGGCTTCGTCCAAGTCAGCCCATTTGATGTTTTTAAGGTTTGACAACATCATCACACCAACGATGATTAAGATAGGGGCTGTCGCTTGTGTAGGAACGATAGATACCAAAGGACTAAAGAAACTTGAAATAGCAAAGAGTACCGCTACGACAAGGGCAGTCAAACCTGTACGACCACCAGCTTCGATACCTGCCGCTGATTCCACATAAGTTGTTACGTTAGATGTTCCGGCAACCGCACCAAAGGTTGTCGCAACCAAGTCAGAATAAAGGGCACGGTCAAGGGCAGCAGAATCTTTGCTGTCACCAGTTGCTGAGATGATACCTACTTTTTCACCTGTTCCGACAAGCGTTCCAATCGTATCAAAAATATCTGTTAATGAGAAAGCCAAGATAGCCATCAACACACCAGGCAGACGTGATGGGTCTGAGAAAAGCGCTCCTAGACCTTGGCTACCAAGTGCCGCACCGAAAATTTGTTTCAAGTCGTTGATAGACGCTGATAAATTAGTTGCAGACCAATTAACAGCACCTAAATCAACAACACCCATTAAAATACCAACAATCGTTGTTGCAGCGATAGATAAGATAACGCCACCACGAATGCCTTGCACGATAAAGAAAATAGTAATCGCCAAGCCAATCAAAGCAAGAATGACGGCCGGTGAGTTAAAAGCAACCAAACCTGGTGTTGCTGAGGCATCTGCTGTAATAGAAGCCAAGCCTTTGTCAGCACCAGTTCCTGATACTGTATAAGTACCAGCGTCAATAGAAAATTTCAAGAAACCAGCATTTTTAATTCCGACGTAAGCCAAGAAAATACCAATACCAGCCGAAATCGCTGATTTCAATACAGCTGGAATGGCTTCGATAATCATCTTACGAACTTTAGTTACTGTGATGATTAGGGAAATAATCCCACAAATAAAGACCATTGCCAAGGCTTCTTGCCACGTGTAACCAAGGGCAAAGACAACTGTGTAAGTAAAGAAGGCATTCAAGCCCATTCCTGGTGCTTGTGCGTAAGGAAGGTTGGCATAAAAAGCCATCATCAAGGTCCCTACAACCCCACCAATAATAGTCGCTAGAAAGACACCTTGAGCAGGCATACCAGCTTGCGAAAGAATTGAGGGATTGACAAATAAGATGTAAGACATGGCAAAGAAGGTAGTCAAACCGGCCGTAACTTCTGTACGAACGTCAGTGCCATGTTCCTTAAGTTTAAAAAACTTTTCCATTGAACGTTTTTCTCCTTTTGGTAAGGTTAGTTGTGCGTTGCTTTTTGTTATTTTCCGAACAACTTCCTTATTCTACCAAAAGATCGTTCACTTTTCAACGATTATTTCTCAGGTTTTCGATCCAAAAAGACCAAACAAAGAATTTGAATAAAGGTAAACCCTATGACAAAATGCACCGCATCCCAACCAACGACATTGAGAATCTCAGCAACAACGGTTTTAGGACGTGTGAAAATATCCCAAGAATTCAGCCTTGCATAACGTCCAATGTGAATGGCAAAACTTGAAATACACGAAAGCAAACCGATGAATATCAAACGCAGGTAATCATTTCTAACCTTGAAGGTTTCCATGATGTTTTTAAAACTCTCAATCCCACAAAGAACACCAAACAAAATGCTAGACACATAAAGCATGTATAAAATTAAGCTCGTCTTGTCCCACAAAACCGTACTAGCAAAATGCATGTGCACAATATCTGTTAGCATATAAAAGGTATTGGGATAGAAAAAGAGCCAGAGCAATAAGCTGGCGTACTTTACTACTCTAAAGCGAACATAGTACGTCACCAGTGAAAAGTCCAATGCCACCAAGGCCAAAAACATATTCCAAACCAAATCTGGTCCCTGCAAATTGTAGTGGTAGATACCAAAGGCAATCATCCCAAAAAAGAGATGAATAAAACCGATTTTTTTAATCATAGCGTCCCCCTTCTTTCTGGTTTTAGTTGTTGTCGATAGTAAAATTATAATAAATTTTTCTTAAAATGTTGTTAAAAAAGCTTACATTTCTAAAAATTCACCATTTTCAAAAAGAGCTTTTCGTTTCGTCCAACCTCCTTTTCTGTTATAATAAAAAGCATGAAAACTAAAATGATTGCATTAGATTTAGATGGCACTTTGCTGCGCCACAATGATACGATTTCGGACTACACAGTGGATACTATCCAAAAAATTCAAGAAAAAGGGCACAAGGTTGTGATTGCAACGGGGCGACCTTACCGCATGGCAGTTAAGCACTACCGTCGTCTTGGTTTAACCACACCCATGATTTCTTTCAATGGTGCCTTGACGCATTTACCTGAAAAGAAATGGGATTTTGAACACAGCGTCACTATTGACAAACGCTACCTTTTGGATGTTTTGGATATGCAAAAGAGCATTGAAGCGGATTTTATCGCCAGCGAATACCGCAAGAAATTCTACATTAGTGCGGAAAATCAGCAAGTGGTCAATCCAAAATTGTTTGGGGTTGAGGAAATCACGGACAAGATGACCATGGATATTACTAAAATCACGGAAAATCCTAATGCCCTTCTTATGCAAACACGTCACGAGGACAAATACGCTCTCGCCAAAGAAATTCGCCAACACTTCAATAACGATATTGAAGTCGATTCTTGGGGCGGTCCGCTCAACATTCTTGAATTTTCACCTAAAGGCGTCAACAAAGCTTACGCTTTAAACTACCTATTAAATGTCTTTAATTTTTCTCCTGAACAACTCATTGCTTTTGGAGATGAACACAATGACACAGAGATGCTAGCCTTTGCTGGTGTCGGTTATGCTATGAAAAATGCAAATGACGTTCTTTTGCCATTTGCAGATAAACAGACAGAATTTTCTAACGAAAACGACGGTGTGGCTAAAGAATTAGAAAAAATCTTCTTGTGAAAAACTTCTTTATTGGAGTTTTTCTTTTTTCATTATTTTCAAAATATTTCAACTTTCTTTACAATTTGATAACGCTGACACTCCCAAAACCCTTTATTTTACTGAAAAAGTAAGGGGTTTTAGTTTACATATTTCTGAAATATTTTCAGGATTTCTGCTATTTTTTCTCAAAAAGCTATTGCATTTTTATTGGAAACGTTTTACAATAAAGTTGTTCTTAAATTTCCTTGAAATGAAAAAGAATGGCCAAGTACGCTTGGAAGGAGATTATTCTTCTTCATTTCAACGAAAAATATTTAAAAGGAGGAAGAACAAGAATGGGTATCGGTATAATTATTGCCAGCCATGGTAAATTTGCTGAAGGTATTCATCAATCAGGTTCTATGATCTTTGGCGACCAAGAAAAAGTTCAAGTGGTCACTTTTATGCCAAGTGAAGGACCAGATGACTTATACGCACACTTCAACGATGCTATCGCACAATTTGATGCTGATGATGAAATCCTAGTGCTAGCTGACCTTTGGAGCGGTTCTCCATTTAACCAAGCTAGTCGCGTGATGGGTGAAAATCCTGATCGTAAGATGGCTATCATTACAGGTCTTAATTTGCCAATGCTTATCCAAGCCTACACAGAGCGTATGATGGATGCTGACGCAGGTGTGGATAAAGTTGTTGCAAATATCATTAAAGAAGCTAAAGATGGTGTCAAAGCACTACCTGAAGAACTTAACCCTGCTGAAGAAACTGCCGCTGCACCTGCTGCACAAGAAGTACACCAAGGTGCAATCCCAGAAGGGACTGTCATTGGAGATGGTAAACTTAAAATCAATCTTGCTCGTATTGACACACGTCTTCTTCACGGACAAGTTGCGACAAACTGGACACCTGCTTCTAAAGCCGATCGTATCATCGTTGCATCCGATACAGTAGCTAAAGACGAATTACGTAAAAACCTTATCAAACAGGCTGCACCAAACGGTGTTAAAGCAAACGTTGTCCCTATCAAGAAATTGATTGAAGCTGCAAAAGATCCACGTTTTGGTAATACACACGCTCTTATCCTATTTGAAACACCTCAAGAAGCACTTGAAGCTATCGAAGGTGGCGTGCCAATTAAAGAACTAAACGTTGGTTCAATGGCTCACTCAACTGGTAAAACAATGGTTAATAACGTTTTATCTATGGATAAAGACGATGTTGCGACATTTGAAAAATTACGTGATCTTGGTGTAACATTTGACGTTCGTAAAGTTCCTAACGATTCTAAAAAAGATTTGTTTGAACTCATCAAAAAAGCAAATGTACAATAATTTTGGAAGCTACTAAGCATTATCAGGCTGATATCCAAGCTTCATAATCCTCAGTACTCTTATAACTAAGTAAAATTGTCACTGACAGTTTTACCATCGCACATTGAAAACTATTATAGACGAAAGGAACTAGAATAATGTCAATTATTTCTATGATTTTAGTCGTTGTGATTGCTTTCTTCGCTGGTTTGGAAGGTATCCTCGACGAATTCCAATTCCACCAACCGCTAGTTGCCTGTACATTGATTGGTCTTGTAACAGGACACCTTGAAGCTGGTATTATCCTTGGTGGTTCACTTCAAATGATTGCTCTTGGTTGGGCGAACATTGGTGCCGCAGTTGCGCCTGACGCTGCCCTTGCTTCTGTTGCTGCCGCAATCATCATGGTTAAAGGTGGCGACTTCACTCACAATGGTATCGGGGTTGCAACAGCAACTGCTATCCCTCTTGCCGTTGCCGGACTTTTCCTTACAATGCTTGTTCGTACAGCTTCTGTTGCCTTGATTCACGGTGCTGACGCTGCTGCAAAAGAAGGAAATATCGCTGCGGTTGAACGTACTCACTTAGTTGCCTTGTTCCTTCAAGGTATTCGTATCGCTATCCCAGCCGCACTTCTTCTAGCTATTCCTACTTCAGCTGTACAATCAGTGCTTAACGCTATGCCAGAATGGTTGTCAGGTGGTATGGCCGTTGGTGGTGGTATGGTTGTTGCCGTAGGTTACGCTATGGTTATCAACATGATGGCTACAAGCGAAGTTTGGCCTTTCTTTGCCATCGGTTTTGCTCTTGCTGCCATTTCTGATCTTACTCTTATCGCCCTTGGTGCTATTGGTGTTGCAGTTGCCTTCATCTACCTTAACCTTTCTGAAAAAGGTGGAAACGGTGGCGGCGGAACTTCTACTGGTTCTGGTGACCCAATTGGCGATATCTTGGAAGACTACTAGAGAGGGGTACTATAATGGCTGAAAAATTGCAATTATCACAATCTGATCGCCGAAAAGTTTGGTGGCGTTTAACGTTCCTTCAAGGTTCTTGGAACTACGAACGTATGCAAAACTTAGGTTGGGCTTATGCCTTGATGCCTGCGATCAAAAAACTTTACACAACTAAAGAAGATCGTGCCGCTGCTCTTGGGCGTCACTTGGAATTCTTCAACACACACCCATACGTAGCTGCTCCAATCATGGGGGTTACAATGGCGCTTGAAGAAGAACGTGCTAATGGTGCAGAAATCGACGATACTGCTATCCAAGGGGTTAAAATCGGTATGATGGGACCGCTTGCCGGTGTTGGTGACCCAGTCTTCTGGTACACTATACGTCCTATCTTGGGAGCTCTTGGTGCTTCACTTGCTCTTGCTGGTAACATCATGGGACCAATCATCTTCTTCCTTGGTTGGAACATCATCCGTATGGCTTTCCTATGGTACACACAAGAAATCGGATACCGTGCAGGTTCTAACATCACTAAAGACTTGTCTGGTGGTATCATCCAAAAAATCACTAAAGGGGCTTCAATCCTTGGTATGTTCATCCTCGCGGTGCTTGTTGAACGTTGGGTATCTGTAGCATTTACAATCAACCTTCCTTCAACAACACTTTCAGAAGGTGCATACATCAACTTCCCTAAAGGTGACGTTACTGGTCCACAGCTTCAAAAAATTCTCGGTGAAGTTGCTAGCGGACTTAGCTTAACTTCTGAACAAACAAACACTTTACAAGGACAATTGGATTCATTGATTCCTGGTTTGATGGGACTTCTTCTTACATTCCTTTGCATGTGGTTGCTTAAGAAGAAAATCTCTCCAATCACAATCATCATCGCATTGTTCATCGTTGGTATTGCAGCTCGATTCTTCGGAATCATGTAATAACCGAAAAAGAGGGAGTAACATCCTTCTTTTTTTATGCTATAATGAAAGCATAAGTAGTGTTAAGGAGTTTATATGGCACAATCAATCAATTCTACCGTCGAATTCACCACAACTGGCGTTTCTTATTTAGGTCTTGGTGGGAAAGTCGGCAAATTTCTATTAGGTGACAAGGGAATCGAATTTTACAATGATGCTAATGTCGAAGATTACATTCAAATCCCATGGACAAGTATTGAAAAAATTGGTGCCAACGTCACCCGAAATAAAGTCAGCCGACATTTTGAAATCTTTACCGACAAAGGAAAATTTCTCTTTGCCTCAAAAGATTCTGGCAAAATTCTAAAAGTAGCTCGTCAACATATTGGCAATGACAAAGTGGTTCGTATGCTAACACTTGTCCAAACCATTGCCAGACGATTTGTCAAAAAACAATAATTTTTGTATAATAGTAGCGTACGGATAAGTAGATTTGAAACTCTTTCAGAAAGTCTGCGGGAGCTGCGAGCAGATAGAGGGACAAGGTCGAAATTCTACCGTTAACGCATTCAAATAAGGAAATTAAGTGCACAGATGTGAAGCTGGATGGAACCGCGCTCAGGCGCTCCAGCAGCTACTCATCTGTGCTTTTTTGTTCATCAAGACGGTGGGCAAAATCATTTTGGAGGATATCTTATGTTAGACATTAAACGCATTCGTAATGATTTTGACGAAGTGGCTCAAAAATTAGCGACTCGTGGCGTTGCTGCTGAAAAATTGGCTGAGTTAAAAGAACTCGATGACAAACGCCGTGAATTGCTTGTCAAATCAGAATCAGCAAAAGCTGAACGTAACACAGCTTCTGCTGCTATCGCTCAAGCGAAACGCAACAAAGAAGATGCATCTGAACAAATCGCAGCGATGCAAGCTTTATCAGCTGAAATCAAAGCAACTGACGCTGAACTAGCTGACATTGACGAAAAATTAGCTGAATTCACTACTACATTGCCAAACATTCCTGCTGAGGGCGTACCTGTAGGTGCTGACGAAAATGACAATGTGGAAGTGCGTCGTTGGGGAACACCACGCGATTTTCATTTTGACATCAAAGCTCACTGGGATCTTGGTGAAGACCTTGGTATTCTTGATTGGGAACGTGGTGCCAAAGTAACTGGTTCTCGCTTCCTTTTCTACAAAGGACTTGGTGCTCGCTTAGAACGTGCCCTTTACAACTTCATGTTGGACGAACACGCTAAAGAAGGTTATACAGAAGTCATTCCACCATACATGGTCAACCACGATTCTATGTTTGGTACTGGACAATATCCTAAATTTAAAGAAGATACTTTTGAATTAGCTGATTCAGACTATGTTTTGATTCCAACAGCTGAAGTTCCTTTGACAAACTATTACCGCGGTGAAATCCTTGATGACAAAGAATTGCCTGTCTACTTCACTGCCATGAGCCCTTCATTCCGTTCAGAAGCAGGCTCTGCTGGTCGTGACACGCGTGGTTTGATTCGCTTGCACCAATTCCACAAAGTTGAAATGGTGAAATTCTCTAAACCAGAAACATCATACGATGAATTGGAAAAAATGGTTGCCAATGCTGAAAATATCCTTCAAAAACTTGGACTTCCATACCGTGTGATTACCCTATGCACTGGCGACATGGGCTTCTCAGCTGCTAAAACTTACGACTTGGAAGTTTGGATTCCAGCTCAAAACACTTACCGTGAAATTTCAAGCTGTTCAAATACCGAAGATTTCCAAGCTCGTCGTGCCCAAATCCGTTACCGTGACGAAGCAGATGGTAAAGTGAAATTACTCCACACGCTTAACGGTTCAGGTCTTGCAGTTGGACGTACTGTTGCTGCTATTCTTGAAAACTACCAAAACGAAGACGGTTCAGTGACTATTCCTGAAGTCCTTCGTCCATATATGGGTGGCGTTGACGTTATCGCTCCAAAATAAGCCGCACCACTGTAAAAAGCCTTGCTCGCAAAACGAGTAAGGCTTTTTGTCTGCTCAAAAAAAGAAATAGTATAAAAGCATTTTAGGATTTAAAATACTTCTATGCTACTTCCTTTGAATGGCTTTTTAATATTTTCTAAAACGTTGGTAACGGTTTTCTAGCAAGGTATCAAGCGGTAACTGACTCAAACGCTCTAATTCTGTTATCAGGTTCTGCTTAATCATATCGACGATTTCACTTGAGAAATAACCGTGCTCAGGGATAACCTTATCAACAACACCCATATTGAGCAATTCTCCTGCTGTTATTTTCATCAATTGAGCGGCTTCTGAGGCACGAGAGCCGTCTTTCCACAAGATAGAGGCAAAGCCTTCTGGACTTAAAATCGCGTACATGCTGTGTTCTAGCATCCAAACTTGGTCTGCGACAGCCAAAGCCAAGGCACCACCTGATCCACCTTCACCAATGATAATGGCAATAATAGGCACTTTCAAATCACTCATTTCCAAGAGATTGCGAGCAATAGCCTCACCTTGACCACGTTCTTCCGCCCCAACACCAGGGTAAGCACCTGCGGTATTGATAAAAGTCACCACGGGACGGCCAAATTTTTCTGCTTGTTTCATCAAGCGTAGCGCCTTACGGTAACCTTCAGGATTGGGTTGCCCAAAATTACGTTTGAGATTTTCTTGCAACTGTTTGCCCTTTTGAATACCGATAACCGTCACAGGACGACCGTCCAAACGAGCAATGCCACCAACAACCGCACCATCATCTGCAAAATGGCGATCACCATGTAGTTCGATAAAATCATCAAAAATCAATTGAGCATAGTCAAAAGTCGTCAAACGCCCTTGGTCCCGTGCTTCTTTTAAAATTCTCGAAACGTCTGATCTCATCTTTCACCTCCATGTAGTGCAACAAGCGTCGCAATCATCTCTGGCAATTCTGTCCTATTGATAATGGTATCCACAAATCCATGCTCTAAAAGAAATTCGGCTTTTTGGAAATTATCTGGTAGTTGCTCACGAACGGTATTTTCAATCACACGACGGCCAGCAAAGCCCACAAGAGCTTGCGGTTCTGCGATAATAATATCGCCTTCCATGGCAAAACTAGCGGTCACCCCACCCGTTGTTGGGTCTGTCAAAATGGTCAAATAAAATAACCCTGCATTTGAATGGCGTTTGACGGCTGCAGAAATTTTAGCCATTTGCATCAAGCTCATGATACCTTCTTGCATTCGCGCACCGCCTGAAGCCGTAAAGAGCACAACAGGCAGTTCTTGGGCTGTCGCTAATTCAAATAAACGCGTGATTTTTTCACCAACCACCGTTCCCATAGACGCCATGATAAAATTCGAATCCATGATACCAAGAGCAACTTTTTGCCCCTTAATAGTCGCAAGTCCTGTCAAAACTGCTTCGTCAAGCCCTGTTTTTTCACGTGCTGCGGCTAATTTTTCCTGATAACCTGGAAAATGAAGGGGGTCTGTGGTTTCTAAACCTGTGAACAATTCTTCAAAACTGCCTTCGTCAACGGTAATCGCCAAACGTTCCTTGGCTGAAATGCGGAAATTATACGAACAACTTGGGCAGATTTTGGCAGTTCCCAAATCTTTTTGGTAAATCATGTGCTTACAAGCGGGACACTTAGCAAACAATTCATCAGGTACTTCAGGCATTTCTCTCTTGACGCCTGTTTTCAACGAATTATTGGGAGTAATGCGAATGTATTTATCTTTTTTATTAAACAGTGGCATAAGCTCTCCTAATCATTGTCTTTATTGTAGTTGGGTAAAAAGGTTTCCATCAAAAATGAGGTATCGTAATCCCCAGCAATAACGTGCTCATCTGAAATCAAGTCCATCTGAAAATCTGCATTCGTAGTAACACCCACGATTTCTAATTCATAGAGAGCACGCTGCATTTTCATCAAGGCATCAAAACGATTATCACCGTGGACGATGATTTTAGCAATCATGCTGTCATAATAAGGCGGAATGGTGTAGCCGTTATACATAGCAGAATCCACACGCAAGCCCACACCACCACTTGGCAAATACAAGTCTGTGATTTTTCCAGGACTTGGAGCAAAATTAAACTTAGGATTTTCAGCATTGATACGGCATTCAATGGCATGACCTGAAATCGTCACATCGTCTTGGGTTAAGGATAAAGGTTGACCTGCTGCGATGCGAATTTGTTCCTTGATAATATCAACTCCGGTTACAAATTCTGTCACAGGATGTTCCACCTGAACACGGGTATTCATTTCCATAAAGTAAAAAGCTGATGTCTTTTCATCAAGCAAGAACTCTATCGTACCAGCATTTTCGTAATGAACAGCTTTGGCAGCACGCACGGCCGCTTGACCAATCTGATGACGCAAGGTTTTCCCGATGGCAACAGATGGGCTTTCTTCCAAAACTTTTTGGTTATTGCGTTGCAAAGAGCAGTCCCGCTCACCCAAGTGAATCACATGACCGTAAGAATCCCCTAAAATCTGAACCTCGATATGTCTAGCGGGATAGATGACTTTTTCGATGTACATGGCACCATTACCAAAGGCTGCCAAGGCTTCTTGGGACGCTGATTCAAAGGCTGGAATGAGGTCCTCGGCAGAATTTACCTTGCGAATCCCTTTTCCACCGCCACCAGCAGAAGCTTTTAACATCACTGGATAACCCAGATAATTAGCCACTTCAAGGGCTTCTTGGGTAGTATGCACTTCACCATCAGAACCAGGAATCACAGGAACGTCTGCCGCAATCATTTCGGAACGCGCGTTGATTTTATCCCCCATCTTATCCATCACTTTGGCACTTGGCCCGATAAAGCTAATATGCATTTCTTCGCACATGGTTGCAAATTTGGAATTTTCACTTAAAAAACCAAAACCTGGGTGAATGGCTTCTGCACCTGTGACAATAGCAGCTGACAAGACAGCATTCATATTCAGATAAGAATCCGTTGAACGAGCTGGACCGATGCAAATGGCTTCATCAGCTAAAATCGTATGCAACGATTCTTTATCCACCTCTGAATAGACAGCGACCGTATGGATGCCCAATTCACGCGCCGCACGAATAATTCGCACCGCAATCTCACCTCGATTGGCAATTAGTATTTTTTTAAACATGCGTCTGCTTTTATCCTCCTATCAGGAATTGCTTTCTTGCAATCCTTGTCCAAATGCTTTTTCTAGCTGAATTAACGCTAAACGATAGGCCTTTTACTGACCAATCGCAAAGGTCAAGGTACCAGAAGCCGCTAATTTCCCATCTACTTCTGCCTTGGCTTCTACCACGGCAATTGTGCCACGGCGTTTGACAAATGTCGCTGTCATCACCAATTGGTCCCCTGGAACAACTTGCTTTTTAAAACGAACCTTGTCCATACCCGCATAAAAGACCAATTTACCTTTATTTTCTTCCTTTGATAATTCTAACACACCTGCGGTCTGTGCCAAAGCCTCCATAATGAGAACCCCTGGCATAACAGGATAGTCTGGAAAATGACCATTGAAAAAAGGTTCATTGATGGTCACATTTTTAATAGCTACAATCTTATCATCGCTGGCTTCTAGCACGCGGTCAACCAAAAGCATTGGGTAACGATGTGGCAAAGCCTCACGAATTTGTTTGATATTAATCATTTAATACGCACCAATCCTTGTCCAAATTCAACAACTTCTTCATTAGTAACCATGATTTCAGTGACAATCCCATCTTTTGGAGCAGGGATTTCATTCATGACTTTCATGGCTTCAATAATCAGCAAGGTTTGCCCCTTTTTAACCGTGTCCCCAACAGAAACAAAGGCTGGTTTATCAGGAGCTGGCGCTAAATACGCCACCCCAACAAGAGGACTAGTCACTTCATCTCCTTCGACAAGAGGCGTTTCTTCTGTTTCGCTCACTGCTTCTGCATCTGATGAAGATGGAGAAGAAACAACTGGAGCAACTGGCACCGCATTAACTGGCGGAACTGCCACTGGTTGAGGAGCTGTGTATTCATTTTTACTAAAGCTCAACTCAGCCTCTCCCGTTTTAAATGAGAATTCACGCAGACTTGATTGGTCAAATTGCGCCATCAAATCCTTCACTTCTGAAATATTCACAACTACGCCTCCCAACGTTTAAATGCTAGCACCGCATTGTGCCCACCAAATCCAAAGGTATTCGAAATAGCATAGGCTATATCTGCTTCTTGTCCTTGACCATAAACAACATTTGCCTCGATATCTTCTGACAATTCACGCGTACCAGCCGTCATTGGAATATAGCTATGACGCATGGCTTCGATGGTCGCAATCGCTTCAACGGCACCCGCTGCACCAAGAAGGTGACCTGTAAATGATTTAGTTGATGATACAGGCACTTCTTTTCCAAGAACAGTAACAATGGCCTTGCTTTCGCCTTTTTCATTGGCTTGTGTTGACGTACCATGGGCATTGACATAATCCACTTGTTCAGGAACAATACCCGCCTCATCAATAGCTAACTGAATGGCTTTCGCAGCACCTGAACCGTCTGGAGTTGGCGTGGTTTGGTGATAAGCATCGCAGTTGCTACCATAACCCACAACTTCTGCCAAAATAGTTGCCCCACGTTTTTGAGCGTGTTCAAGGCTTTCAAGGACAAGCACACCAGCACCTTCACCCATCACAAACCCATTGCGGTCTTTGTCAAATGGAATAGCAGAACGAGCTGGGTCTTCGGTTGTTGACAAAGCTGTCAAAGCATTAAACCCACCAATACCAATTTCATTAATCGTTGATTCTGCTCCACCAGCTAAAATCACATCATGGTAACCAAATTTGATTTCACGGAAAGCTTCACCAATCGCATCATTTGAAGAGGCACAAGCCGTTGTAACAGATTTGCAGACACCACGCGCACCAATACGCAAGGCAATATTACCTGCCGCCATATTAGAAAGAGCTTTAGGAATGAACATTGGTTGAATGCGTCGAATGCCTTTGTCATGCATACGGATAACTTGCTCTTGCATTTCTTGCAAACCACCGATACCAGATGACACAATCACCCCCGTGCGGTCACGGTCAACCGTTTCCATATCCAAATTAGCATGTTCAAGTGCCTCTAAAGCGGCATAAATAGCATAAAGAGAATATTGGTCCATGCGGTTTTTATCTTTACGAACAAAGTATTGATCAAAGGGAAAATCGTGGATTTCACCTGCATTGTGAACGGGAATGTCTGATGTATCAAATTTAGTAATCGGTCCAATACCAATCTTGCCTTGATAAAGGCTATCCCAAAATGCTTCAGGGGTATTTCCGATTGGTGATGTCACCCCATAACCTGTCACTACAACTCTATTTAATGTCATGTTTATCTCCTTTAAAAGAGGAATCCTTACTGTCTTACTAAGCTGGCTGCCTTAAGATTGCATGGTCATGCCACCATCGATAGCAATCACTTGACCTGTCAAATAATCTTGTTCTGCTAAAAAGGTTGCAACGGTAGCAACTTCTTCCGCTTTTCCAATCCGTTTCATCGGAATATTGGCAACAATAGCCTTTTGCATTTTTTCTGGAATGACGTCCGTCATGTCAGAAGCGATGAAACCTGGCGCAATAGCATTCACACGGATACCACGCGCAGCCACTTCACGCGCCACTGATTTGGTGAAACCAATCAAACCAGCTTTTGAGGCCGCATAATTGGCTTGCCCAACATTACCCGTTAAGCCAACGACACTTGATATATTAATGATAACGCCTTGACGTGCTCGTGTCATCGGTTTTAAGACGGATTGTGTCATGTTAAAGGCACCTGTTAAGTTAACCTTCAAAACCGATTCAAAATCTTCTTCCGTCATTTTCAAGACCAATTTGTCATTGGTGATGCCAGCATTATTGACCAAAATATCAACAGAGCCCAAACGCTCAATAGCTTCATCCACCATGCGTTTAGCTTCTTCAGCCTGTGAAATATCGCCTATAATAGCAATGGCCTGACCAGGATAAGCTTGAAAGCTTTCTAAAATCTCTGGCGCCACTTGTGAGCGACCGTTGAGGACAACATTTGCCCCAAGGCTAGCAAATTGATGGGCAATCGCCAAACCAATGCCCCTCGTAGAACCCGTGATAAAAACATTTTTATTTTGGATTGTCATGATATCTCCTAATTCTGCAATAATTCGTCTAAATCAGCTACACTTTCAACAGCTCTCGTTGGAATGGTCTTGTCAATTTTTCGCAAAAAGCCACTGAGGACTTTTCCAGGACCAATCTCGATAACCTCAGTCATGCCAAGTTCACGCATGGTTTCTATGGAATCGTAAAAACGCACAGGTTCCTTGACTTGCCTTGCCAACAAGGGCTTGATGTCGTCATGTCGCATCACCTTAGCCTCGGTATTGCCCACCAGCGGAATGTGAAAATCAGCAAAAGTCACCGTTTCAAGCACTTTGGCTAATTGTTGGCTCGCTGGTTCCAATAAGCCCGTATGGAAAGGACCTGACACTTTCAAAGGAATCAAACGTTTCACACCTGCTTCTTTGAGCAATTCAACCGCAGCATTCACGGCTGCTGTTTCTCCACCAATTACAATTTGGCTAGGTGTGTTGTAATTAGCTGGGGTTACAATACCCTTGACTAAAGCCTTTTGGCACATCTCCTCAATCAAGTCAGCATCAGCGTTCATCACAGCCACCATCTTGCCAGTTCCTTGCGGAGCTGCCGTTTCCATAAATTCACCGCGTTTGGCAACCAAGGCCACCGCATCTTCAAAATCCAAGGCACCTGAAGCTACCAAGGCTGAATATTCACCAAGTGAAAGCCCCGCTACCATATCAGGCTCGAAGCCTTTTTCTTGAAGCAAACGAAAAATAGCAATGGAAGTTGTCAAAATAGCAGGCTGTGTGTAGCGGGTTTGGTTCAACTTTTCATCATCTGTATCAATCAGCTGACGAAGGTCATACCCAAGAACAGCACTCGCTTGTTGAAACGTTTCTCTCACAATAGGATAAACCGCATACAAATCGCTTGCCATTCCTAATTTTTGTGCCCCCTGACCTGCAAATAAAAAGGTAGTTGTCGTCATTAAACCCTCCTATACGGCAGACGTATCTCTAACGTCCTTTAGTTTTCTACCTCACTATCAGACCAGCGTTTAGCTTCCGCCAAAATAACCTCTTTGGCGCCATAGTAAAGGTCTTTCAAAATATCTTCACACGTTTCTTCTTTGGCAATAAGCCCTGCGATTTGCCCAGCCATAACAGAACCCATGGTCACATCACCATCCACAACGGCATTGCGTAAAGCACCTGCCCCCAAAGCTTCGATATCTTCTGCAGTTTTACGTCCAACCAAGAAATCTTTTTCCGCATGGGCATACGAAGTGGTTAATTTATTTTTGATGGCACGCACAGGGTGTCCCACAACAGTGGCAGATACCACAGTGTCAATATCTTTAGCTTTTAAAATCTTATCTTTAAATTGCTGGTGCGCATTTGACTCTTTGGCCACTACAAAACGCGTTCCCACTTGAATAGCTTCTGCTCCAAGCATAAAGACAGCAGCTGCACCACGACCATCACCAATACCACCAGCTCCAATAACTGGAATATCAACCGCGTCAACCACTTGACGAACCAAGGTCATTGTTGTCAATTTACCAATGTGACCGCCAGCTTCCATACCTTCTGCAATCACAGCATCCGCGCCCAATTTTTCCATGCGTCTTGCCAAAGCAACACTTGGAACCACGGGAATAACCGTAATTCCTGCCTCATGAAAACGTTCCATGTATTTTCCAGGATTTCCAGCGCCTGTCGTTACGACTTTGACCCCTTCTTCAATGACCAAATCCACAATATCATCAACAAAAGGTGACAAGAGCATAATATTCACACCAAAAGGTTTATCTGTTATCGCTCTAACCTTGTCAATATTGGCTTTAACGACTTCTTTTGGGGCATTACCACCACCAATAATCCCTAAACCACCAGCATTTGAAACGGCTCCTGCCAAATCACCGTCAGCAACCCAAGCCATTCCCCCCTGAAAAATAGGGTATTTGATATTTAATAACTCTGTAATACGTGTTTTCATCTTTAACCTTCTAAATCCACAGTCAGACAATAATTTGATAATCAAACTATAACCATAAGAAGAGAAGGAGCAGGATATGAACTAGCTAACTAGCCATATCCTACGCCCCCTTTCGTCAATATAACATTGATTTTGACTTAAACGCTATTATTTTGTTTTTTCTTCTACGTAAGCAACCAAGTCACCAACTGTGTTAAGACCATCTTCAGATTCGATTTGGATATCAAATGCATCTTCAATTTCTGAAATCACTTGGAAAACATCAAGTGAGTCTGCATCAAGGTCTTCAAAAGTTGTGTCCATTTTAACTTCTTCTGGTTCTTTACCAAGTTCTTCAACGATAATTTCTTGTACTTTTTCAAATACTGCCATGATGATTTTCTCCTTAAAAATAAATACAATATATTTCCTGTACGAACGTACAAGTAGTTAACTAAATTTTAACAATTAGATTTCCCCATGTCAAACCTCCGCCAAAAGCAGAGAATAAAACCGTTTGTGAGCCATCTAATGCAATGATACCTTTATCCACTGACTCTGATAATAAAATAGGAATACTTGCTGCACTGGTATTACCATAAGCCATCATATTGGCTGGCAATTTCTCCATGCTAACCCCTAATTTTTTAGCCATTTTGTTCAAGATTCTGATATTGGCTTGATGTAGGAACAAGTAGTCTAAATCCTCGATGGATAAGCCAGCGTCTGAGACCAATTGTTTAATGCTCTTTGGCACATCGCGAATCGCAAAATCAAAAATCGCACGACCGTCCATCTGGAGGTATTTTTCATCTGAAGTTGTGTCAGAAAATGGAGAGGATAAGCCAATCAATCCAGAGGTCAAACTGCCGCCGCGGCTACCGTCTGTATGAAGGGACTCTGCCAAAAAGTGCTTTGTATCGCTTGCTTCAAGCAAAACACCGCCAGCACCATCACCAAAGAGAACCGAACTACTACGGTCAGACCAATCCAAGGTTTTTGATAAGGTTTCCGCACCAATGACGAGACCTCTTTGATACAGACCAGATTGGATAAATTTATCCGCCGTTGCTAAAGCAAAGACAAAACCACTGCAAGCCGCCGTCATATCCATTCCAAATGCATTGCTTGCTCCGATATTGGCTTGAATACGCGCTGCCGTTGAAGGCATCAAGCTATCTGGTGTAATGGTCGCTACGATGATAAAATCAATAGCTTGCGCTGACAAGCCAGATTGCTTTAGCAATTGTTGAGCCACTTGCGTTCCCAAATCGCTGGTCGTTTCCTCACGAGTGATGTGACGCTCCCTAATACCTGTTCGTGATGAAATCCATTCATCACTGGTATCCATAATCTGCGATAAATCATCATTGCTAATAATCTGTTCAGGAGCATAAGCTGCCACCTGAGTTATTTTTGAAAATGCCATGATTACATTAACTCCTCAAGAAACTTATGAAGATTTTTAAGCCCTTGTGCCAAAGCTTCAAATTCCTGTTCATTCATATCTTCAGCGATATGAATTACCATATTTTTATGAAACTTGCGGTGGAGCCTATCTAACAGTTTCCCTTTTTTTGTCAAAGTCAAGTGAACAACGCGACGGTCCAGCTTTGAACGTTTTCTCTCAATGTAGCCTTTCGCCTCGAGCTTGTTTAAACTAGTCGTCACAGTGCCTAGGGTTAACATCAATTCCCTAGCAATATCACTTGGTGTCACATTGGTATTTTTGCCAATAATTTCAATGGTGTGCATCTCTTTCAAAGAAACGTCACTGAATTGGCTCGTTCTCAAACTCGTTTCTTCGATAACTTGAACACGATTAAAAATATCAACAAGATAATCATTGATTCTATTATAATCCAAAGGACCACCTCCAAGAAAAAACTTTGACGCTCAAATTATATCAAAGTGCTAATTAATTTGCAAGCCTTTAAACAGTCTTGAACGTTACGTCTTATTTTCCTGAAAATTTTGGACGTCGTTTCTCAGAAAAAGCCAGCACGCCTTCTTTGAAATCTTCCTTAAAGGCCAAATCTTCTTGTAGTCGCAATTCTAAAGCCGTGTAATCTTGCCAATTCTCAAACGAAGCCTTCCAAGACATTTCCTTGATAGCACGATAAGAATTGATTGAACCACGGAGCAGACGTTTGCAAAGTTGTTGGGTGGTTTTCTCTAATTGGTCTGATTCACACAAGCGGTAAACAATCCCATATTCATAGGCTTTTTCCGCATTTAAAGCTTCACCTGTCAAAGCTAATTGATTGGCACGATTGGCACCGATAGCACGGCTCATCAACAAAAGTCCTCCTGCATCAGGAGCCAACCCCACACCGACGAAAGCTTGAATAAATTTGACTTTATTGCTGGCTACCACAAAATCGGCTGCCACTGCCATATTAGCAGCCGCACCAGCTACCGCACCGTCAATACTCATAATAACCAGTTTGGGCAATTGTTTTATGGCAAAGGAAATCTGATTGACCAAATGGGCAATATCAACCAGTGAAGCAATGTTGTCCGCATCCACTGCGTGCTTCATTTCCACCAAATCACCGCCGACAGAAAAGACCTTCCCAACAGCCTTGATAACCAAAAGCTTGACAGTCGAATCCTGCTTTGCCTTTTCCAAAACATCCAAGATTTCTTGGCAAACAGGAATATTAAACCCATTTGAAATATCAGGACGATTCAACGTTAAAATCGCCACTTCCCCTGCTTCATAAATAATATGACTATATGACATACAAAAACCTCTATCAAAAAATACTTTGATAATTTAATTATTTTAGTGATTGCTATTCTATCATAACTATGATTATTTTATCAAGAGAAAAAAGGAAATTTATGAAAAATAATTTGATATTTTAATAATTTAGTATTCAAATTAAATAGACTAAAAAAAGAGGTGAAACCTCTTTTATCACTATGTTAACTGCGTCACATCCTGCAATAATTGCCCTAAATCCGTCAACAAACGACTGGCTTTGCTTTGGTCCATGCCAAACATACGGTCCTCAATCGCCCAAACAGGTAAATGGGCTGACGTCGCCGCCTGAATGCCTTTCTCACTATCTTCCACTACAATTGCCTCATCACAAGAAACATCTAATTTCTTAATAGCTGCCTCATAGATGTCAGGATACGGTTTTCCTCGTGAAAATTCCTCCCCTGATAAGACAACAGAAAAGTAATCGCGAATACCTGCTTCGTCTAAAGCCCTTAAAATATCAGGTTTTGAAGTGCTAGAGGCCAAGCCTAAAGCATAACCCATCTCTTTTAAAGCTTGAACCACACGAACCGTATCAGGGAAAATCAAATCCTTATAAGGAAGTGGGTGCTGTGCCTTATACTGAGCATATTCAGCTTGTAACTGCGCCACATCCCAATTCTCATAATCATCACCTAAAATAGCCTGCCAAATGTGCTTGATATTACCCCCAATAAAAAAACGAGGAGGCAAATGGTCGATGCTAATCCCTTTTTCCTTTAGAAAAGTTTTTCGTCTGTTGTAATAAAAGGTTTCAGTGTCAAATAAAACACCATCCATATCAAAAATAATCGCTTTAATAGTTTCCATTCTCTTATTATACTACACTAGCCCTTTATTGTAAAAAGTACTGACAAGTTGTCAGAATTTTGTTATAATAACATACAAATTTACATTTGGGAGTCATTATGAAAGTCATCAAATTTGGAGGGAGTTCACTTGCCTCCGCTGAACAACTCAAAAAAGTATTGGATATTGTTACATCTGATCCTGAACGACGTTTTGTCATCGTTTCAGCACCAGGTAAGCGCCACTCAGAAGACACAAAAGTAACCGACGCACTGATTAAATACTATAAAAATTACGTTGCTGGAAATGATGTCACTGCGTCACAAAAATGGATTATCGATCGTTACCAAGCCATTGCCGATGAACTCGGCTTATCACCTGCTATCATGACTAAGATTAGCACAGCAATCAAACAGTTGGCTACGTTACCGATCGAAGACAACGCTTTTTTATACGATACCTTTTTAGCAGCCGGCGAGGATAACAATGCCAAACTTGTTGCAGAATACTTTAGAAAAAATGGGCTTTCATCTCGCTACATGCACCCTAAAGAAGCAGGTATTATCGTATCAAGCGAACCTAGCAATGCGCGTATTTTACCGTCAAGTTATGATAAACTTGAAGCCTTACAAGAACTGGATGAAGTTATTGTCATTCCTGGATTTTTCGGAGTGACTGTTGATGGCAATGTCTGCACATTCTCTCGTGGCGGTTCAGATATTTCAGGCTCAATTGTTGCCGCTGGGGTAAAAGCAGACCTTTATGAAAACTTCACGGATGTCGATGGTATTTTTGCCGCACACCCAGGAGTTGTCCACAAACCACACACCATCAAAGAACTCACTTACAGAGAAATGCGTGAGCTTGCCTACGCAGGATTTTCCGTTCTCCATGACGAAGCACTCATTCCTGCTTACCGTGGTAAAATTCCATTAGTCATTAAAAATACTAACAACCCAAATCATCCTGGTACACGCATTACCCTTAAAAATATAAGTAACAATGCTCCTGTTATTGGTATCGCAGCCGATGATAACTTTGCAAGTATCAACATGTCTAAATACCTCATGAACCGCGAGGTCGGGTTTGGTCGCAAAGTACTGCAAATTCTAGAAGAATTGAACATTCGCTGGGAACATATGCCAACAGGAATTGACGATATGTCAATCATTGTCCGCGAACGTGAACTAACGCCTATTAAAGAGCAAGAAATCACCACCTACCTCACACGCGAATTAGGGGTCGATGAAGTGGATATCGAACATGGCCTTTCAATTATCATGATTGTTGGTGAAGATATGAAAAACCATATCGGGGTGACTGCAACAGCAACTAAAGCACTGTCTGAAAAACACATCAACCTCGAAATGATTTCACAAGGTTCTAGCGAAGTTTCAGTCATGTTTGTAACGCAAACCGAACACGAAAAACAAGCCGTACGTGCTCTATACAAAGCCTTTTTCCAACCAGAAGAAGATTAATCAAAAGTCAGCATTAGTGTAATGCTGACTTTTTCTATTCCTTAAAGTCCAG